>JBDTPR010000404.1:0-6342 GCA_039932635.1 Candidatus Solibacter sp. | reverse complement strand
AGGCGAACCAGGTTCCGGAGATCTGCCTCTGTATCGGGAGACAGAACGACCTCCGTCCAGTCCACCTCTTTGAAGGCGGCCCTGTCCTTCCCACCCGTTTCCGCCATAGCTCGCGCCAGGTCGCGCTCTTCGATCTTTCTCTGTTCTTCGGCGGCAAAGAAAGCAGCGCGGTCCACGAGCGTGGCGATTTTGGCCGCGCTCCATCCGGGTGTTCTCTTCGCGAACGGCTGGAGGTCAAACTGCCTTGATGGCCGATTCGCCAGCTGAGCATCAAAGATCTGAGCCCTCTCTTGATCGTTCGGCAGATCAAGCCGAATATGTAGATCGAATCGGCCTTCCCGTATCAGTGCCCGATCCAGACCATCGTAGAGGTTTGTGGCGGCCATGAGGATTAGTCCGGGATGTTTTCGGGCATCGTCGATACATCCCATCAACCGATCTGTTTTCAGGTTGAAAGAACGAGCGGCCCCTCCCGTGTCATCCGATTCACCAAGTTGCTGTCGCTTTGTACCTAATGCGTCGATCTCGTCGACAAACAACAGGACGGGACAATTAGCTTGCGCCGTCTTGAACACGCCTTCCAAATTCTCCTCAGTCTGGCCGATATATTTGTCGACCAAACTCGCAGCTGACACATACAAATAGTTGAGCTTGAACTCCCCCGCCACCGCCTCCGCTAGGAACGTTTTTCCCGTCCCCCGGGGGCCATGAAGCAGAATGCCGTTTCGAAAAACACCGTAGTCTCCGAACTTCTTTCCATTAAGGTTCGCCTGGACCAGATCCCGGATTTGCTCCTTGGATTCTTCCAATCCACCAACATCGGCGAAGGTGCGGGCCGGCGTCTTGATGTGAGCGTCAATCGAAGCCCAGGTTCCCCCGCCAGCAGCGATCTCCTGCCGCGGTCTCATCGACAACAGGGCCGGAACCACCAAACACAACACCACAAACAAGACCACAGCTACAGCCTTGGCCAGGAGCGGAAACCCTTTTTCGAGCGGGACCGCAGTGATCAGGCCGACCCCAATGAAAAGCACAAAGCCACACAAGAAGTAGCCGGTGAACAGGGCCAGCCTGCGGAATAGAGTTCTTCCGTAGACGATCAGCAGCACACAAACAACCGAAAGAATAACCGCAGCCGGATGGATTTGAGATGAGATCACAACTACTGCCAGCAGGGCCAGGACGAGTGCCGCCAAGCTGCCCGTGAAGACCTTCTTGAGACTGTGTGGGGTATTCGAGGCGATGAGCGCGCGGATTTCCCGATAGCCGTCGCCAAGGAACCGCCCGAGCTCAGTAGCCACCCAGTGCAGCGGGCTCATTGCTGGGTATTCGGGGCGCAAATCCCAACTCCTTGGGCCTAATTTACCGCATTCGAAGTCTGCCCGCCACTGCTTTCGGAGTGCTGTCGGAGTGCGTGTCGGAGTGCGCGCTAGACCACCCTATCTTCCGGAACAATCCGAATCCGTAGCACTTCAATTCCCGCCGCTCGTAACGCTGCTTCTTTGCGGTTGACGTAAGCATCGTCGTACGCCGTTTCGAGCGTCTCGCCCAGCTCCTTCAATGGCTCTTCGACCCGTGCCAAGGCTTCGTCGAAAGGAACCTCGCGAAACTCGTTCCACCCTGCGGCTTCGTAGGCCCGCCCCACGTCATCGAGGAACAAGTAGCGCCGGCTGAGGCCGTGTTTGTACTGATTGATCCCATTCAAACACCCCATGAACATGAACCCGGCGCACCGGGCTGCGCCGAGTCTCGCTTCGAGTGGTTTCCAGTTGGCTTCCATGACTCCTCACTGCTGTGGTTGCAGTGGCTCCGATGTCCGCGTCGCTGCCACTTCCCGATACATTCGGTTGAGTTCGTTCTTTAGTGCCACCAGTTCTCGCAGCTCCGCCGCCGTCGGCAGAGCTTGTCCTTCTGCACTGGCGATGTTGGTCCGGACTCCGGCCGGCGTCAGATCGGGTCGATTTGCCGTTGTGACCGATTCCTGAAGGACGATGTAGAACCGTGTGTTTCCAGGAAGCGTAACGACCACGTTTTGGGTATATGCCATCGCCATCAATTCCTGCTCACCTGCCAGTCCGATGTTCGATGCGATGCGCTCCCGTAGCAAAACACTCTGATCGATCGGGCCTGTCAGCCCGCCGAAACCACGGCCACCTACAAGGGAAGCCGCCACCGTCCCAATGCCAGTCATCGAGCGAACCAGGGCGCGCTTCGCGCCATTTCGGCCATTCACGACTCCCTTCAGCGGACCGTAGTCCAGACTGACGCCGCTGCCTTCGATACTCTCGGTACTGCCATCTGGCATTTCGAGTCCTGTAAAGCGAAGACCAACCTGCCCATTCTGGTTGGCTTGCGCCAACTGCCCGATTGCCTTCGTGCCTGCCGGGATGACGATCTCGCCGTCACGCTCGTAGTTGTACTCAATCACCGCGATGGCCGGCGTCTTCACCGCGCTACTGACGGCAGTCTGTAGTCGCGCCACGAGCCGGCTGCCGGTCGGCAGCAATGTCGAGCCGCCCTTCCGCTCGATGAACGCAGGCCGACTTGTCGATTGGCTGGCATTCGTCACGGTCGCCGAAGTCTCGTTTCGCACGAACACTAGGGAAGATTTCTTCAGGCCCTCCGATTCGTTCATTGGTTGTGCGACTGGTGTGACCACAGCGGTTGTCGGTGGAGGCGGCGGGGGCGGAACGTAGTTGTTCTGCCGCCGGTACGTTTCAAGGGCTGGATCATTGATGGGAGGCATCCGGTTCAGCGCATACTCGCTGGGCGGCTGCTGCTCTGTCTGCTGCTGGCTTCCCTTCTGTGGGCGACGTGAAGTTGCCAGGATGTCGTCTGGACTCAGTTGCTCGCTGTTCTGATCACCGGCGCCTTGGTCGGCACTGAGAAGCGGGATCGTGGATCCGGGACGCCCGGTCTGTTGCGCTGTGCCTTCCGGTCTCCCCAAACTGGGCTTCGTCCGCCGGTCCTGCACCCGCTTTTCCGCGCTTGAGGTGGAGAACAAGGCGAGAAACGCGAAGCCGCACAGCACGACGGCCGTTCCGAGAACCAAGAACGCCTTGCTCCGGTCCATGTTGTTCTGACCACGAGCGTTGATCTCAACCCGCTTGGGCCGGTTCCGTTCTTCCTTGAGTCGCCGCCAGATCTGCTGCACGATTCCACCGGAAGCTTCCGGCGCCTCTGCCGGTCTTGTTTCCACTGGAGGCGCTTCCGCCTCTGTACTGCCATGGCTGCTTACGCGCGTGGTCAGGGTGGGATCGTCCTGCTCGCTGATCTCTCGCTCTAGTCTCTCATCGCGAATGCGGTTATCGGGCGCCATAGGTCACCTCTCGGAAACTGCTAATTCCAAAGCCAATCGGAGCCAAAGCCGGGCGATCCACCGCACCCGACTCAGCCATCTGAAGGAACAGCGTCTCGGTGGACTGCTTAAAAGATGGACGCTTGAAGACCACCACGCCATCGGCTCGCTCACCGGGACCGAGGCGGCGGCGGCTCATCCGAAAGTCTGTGACGGGCAACTGCTCGGCCGTCGACCAGCGTGACTTGCGAACGATCTTCCCGCTTCTCTTCATGCCTCCCAGCTGAATCTGCGGGGGCATCAATTCGACGGCATGGTCTTGAACATTCATAACTGAAAACAAAACCACCACCTCGCTGCCTTGATCGATCACTTCGCTGACTCCGGTCTTGACCAGTTCCTTCCCCGGTGGTGAGATACCGGGTTTTTGGCCGTAAAGGACGGGCAATGGCGCACGCCGTTGACGGTCCAAAAGATCATCGAGAGCAGGCCGGTCCAACTTCGTTGAATTCGCTGCGGCCGTTGCCAGCAAAGCCGGTCGCTCCTTCAAGACGCCACGGGCAGTCAACGACGCGGGCACAACCGGCGCTGACAGGCCGGAGGCGGAAGATACAGATGTCGTGCTGGCGACAGTTATCGTTTGGGGGATCATCGCCGATGGAGAGTCGGCGGGTTGGATCATGAACTGGCCCGCCGGCTTATACCGCATGAGAAAGTCGACAACGGGTTGCCCCTCCTCCTTCGGTTCTCCACGGCTGATCAGCAGCAGGCTTGCCTGCAGGCCGCGAGTCGAAGATATGAGCAGGTTGGTCTGCGCCTCCTTTGCCGTGATTGGCTTTACGAACACCAAGTTCGGTTCACGATCCGAATGCTCCGCGGTGAACGACGCCGGGTCGCCGACTACCACCGAGTTGATCGGCTCCGGCATCCGGATCGCCGTCACATAACGCGGCGCCAGAAACACAGTGGTCACCTGACCGTCTCGAATTGACCGGCCAACGACTTGCGGTTGCACTTGAATCTGCACCGTTTGCTGTCCATGTGCTCGCGCCACGAGTTCGAGAATGGGGACAATCCAGAACATCCATTTCATGACCGTCACGGCTTATTACCTCCTTGCTAACTAATCGTCTTGCGCGAAGACCTCTGGCTGAGGCCGCTTGAAGCGCTTCTCTCGGTACAATCGCGCCACCTTACTCACATACCGGTAAACCTCAGCGTTCGAGTACGACAGACCGACCGGCAGAAACCGGTTCTCGCCGGCCAGGTATGCCGCCGCAACCAAACGCAGGTCCCCATCGAACATCTTCAGCAGCCGGGCCAGGTACGCCACTCCGCCTCGAATGTTCTGCTCGATGTCGAAGCGGTTTGTGACTCCAAACGTGATGGCCGTGGCGGGCATGAGCTGCATCAGCCCCACCGCCCCTTTGGTGGACACGGCATGCGGATTCCAGGCCGACTCGACCTCAATGACCGATTGGACCAGCTCGCAAGGTACCTGATAGGCAGCGGCGTAGTGATGCGCCCATTGCATCGCCGTTGTGCGCTGATCCTGTTGAGCCGCACACACTACCGTGCCGGCCGCGAACAGACAGAACAAACGCGCCGGTTCTCTGATCGCCATAGAATTAATCCAACTAGTGGGCTGTCGTCACTTCGACAGCTCCCGTTCCAGCGAGTTCTCCGGGGCTTCCCCGGCATATTGGTGCGAATCGTGCACGAGAGACGCGAAGCCGTCCCGTAGCAAGAGCCGTTTCCGATCCGACTCGGTCTTGGCCAGCAGGGGCAGGAGAATGTCCCTCATCTCCGGCGTGATGTCCTCGAGCCCGAGGATCTCCAACGCCTGCGCCAACTCCAGCATCTCTGCAATCGAAACTGGCTTCTCCATCTGCCAGCCGCGTAGTGCATGTGCCAAGCCGGCGACGATCCGCCGTAGCTGGGGATTCGTGGTCGTACTGCGAACGCGCAGGATTTCAGCCTCGCGATCGACAGTCGGGAACTCCACCCGCAGATAGAAGCTGCGACGACGCAGGGGGTCGCCCAGGCGCCTGACCTCGTTCGAGGTGAGGATCACGAAGGGAATCGCCTTGTGCTTAATCGTTCCTAGTTTCGGGACCGAGATCTGCCATTCCGAAAGGATTTCGAGTAGCAACGCTTCGAAGCCTTCATCCACCTTGTCGACTTCGTCGATCAGCAGTACGCACGGCTTCTCGTACAACAGTGATCTCAGCAGAGGTCCCTGGACGAAGAAATCCAGGGTATGCAGATTGTTGCGGATCGCATCCCAGTCCTTCTGAAGACGATCTCCCTGCGTTTCAAGGAACAGCTGCTGAAGAGCACCGTCGAACTTCCCGATCGCCTTCTCTTCATTGATGCCCTCATAGCACTGCAGCCGCTCGATGACCGTATTCCCGGCCGCCGCGATTGCCTGGGCCAAAGCGGTTTTGCCACAGCCCGGTGGACCTTCAACAATCACCGGTTTCTGCATCCGAGCCGCGAGGTAGACGACCTGTAGGGTAACCGGGTCGATAACGTACTTTGCCGCTTCCAATAGTTGGCCGAGATCTTCGATTGACGAGAACACGACTTTCCTCTGGCCCGATTGTACGGGGAAAGGTCTTTCTGTCCATACTCTCGTTCAGCCGCCACAAGCCGTCCCGGTCTCATCTGAAATCGAAGTGTGCCCCACTCCTTTGCTTCTAAGTTTAGATGGGCGGTCACCGTGCCTGTAGGACAGTGGCCTCCTGGGCCCGGTGTTGGACCGATTTCGCTCTTTCTCCCCTCGGTCGCGCTGACCGGCAACTGTAATGCGAAAAATGTTGCTGGGCCTATTTCCAGCTCCCTCCGCCCTCACGCCGACTTGGCCGTGCCGCCCGCTGCTGTAAGAAATGTTGCTGGACCTATTTCGCCAGCGGCCGCCAGCGCTGCTGTAAGAAATATTGTTGGACCCATTCCGCCCATTTCGCTCTCGGTGGCGCCCAAGGGTCGCTGCGAAAAATGTTGCTGGACGTATTTCACTCTCGGCCGCACCAGCGCTGCTGTTA
>JBDTPR010000403.1:0-6357 GCA_039932635.1 Candidatus Solibacter sp. | reverse complement strand
CAGTTCCGGCGATAAAATCGGGCTTTTCGACCAAGGCAAGCCTTTACGCGGACAGCGATTGACCCACTGATCCGCGCGGTCGAATAGCGCTGCGATGGATGGCCCTATCACTTATGTTCAATTGCGCGACCTTGAAATATTTCTCCCCAATCCCCAATCACCGGAAAAGTCGACTACTCATCGGCTAATTCCTCACCAACCGCCCCCAATCCGTCCGTACCCACCCAATCGGTCGCCCAACCTGCGCGCCCATTTCCCCTAAACCCGCTCCCCGCGTCTGCTAGCCTGAAAGTATGCAGTTTTCCGAGTCTATATTCGCGGTGCGCTTCGGCATCACCCGCAACGATCTGGAGAGCTATCTGGGTGAAGCGCTCTCTCAGGGGGGCGATTACGCCGACCTCTACTTCGAATACCTGGCCACCAGCTCCATCGGCATCGACGAATCGATGGTAAAGAGCGCTTCCCAAGGCGTCTCCATGGGGGTCGGCGTACGCGTCATCTCCGGGGAGCGCACCGGGTACGCCTACTCCGACGACCTCTCGCCCGAGAAGATCCGCAAGGCCGCCAACGTGGCCGCCCACATCGCTGCCGCACCCGCCAAAATCGAGAAATTCGATCTCAACGAGGGCCGCAAGCACAACCTCTACCCCGTCCTCATCTCCCCCAACGAGACCGCCTTCGCCGACCGCGTGGAACTCGTCAAACGCGCCGACCGCGCCGCCCGCGCCTACGACCCGCGCATCTTCCAGGTGCAGGCCGTCTACGCCGACAATCTGCGCCAGGTGCTGGTCGCCACCAGCGACGGCAAGCTTTCGGTGGATCGCCAGCCGCTCTCCCGCCTCTCCGTCTCCGCCCTAGCCCGCCAGAACGGCGGAGCGCCGCAACGCGGACATTCGGGCGGCGGCGGACGTCTCGATCTCGATTACTTCCTCAAGGAAAAGACCCCCGAGCACTTCGCCCGCGAAGCCTGCCGCGAAGCCATCGCCATGCTCGACGCCGTCGAATGCCCCGCCGGCGAAATGACCGTCGTCCTCGGCCCCGGTTGGCCGGGCATTCTCCTGCACGAAGCCGTCGGCCACGGTCTGGAGGCCGATTTCAACCGCAAGGGCGTATCCGCCTTCAGCGGCCGCATCGGACAAAAGGTGGCCTCCGAACTCTGTACCGTAGTTGACGACGGCACCATCGGCGACCGCCGCGGCTCCCTCAATGTGGACGACGAAGGCATGCCGACCCGTCGCAACACCCTGATCGAAAACGGTATCCTCCGCGGCTATCTGCAGGACAAGCTTTCCAGCACGCTGCTGGGCACCGAATCCACCGGCAGCGGCCGCCGCGAAAGCTACGCCCACATCCCCATGCCGCGCATGACTAACACTTTCATGTTGGCCGGCGAGAGCGACCCCGAGGAAATCATCCGCTCCGTCCCCAAGGGACTCTACTGCGTCAACTTCGGCGGCGGCCAGGTGGACATCACCAGCGGCAACTTCGTCTTCTCCGCCTCCGAAAGCTACTTCATCGAGGACGGCAAACTAACCCGCCCGGTGCGCAACGCCACCCTGATCGGCAACGGGCCCGAAGCCCTGAAGTACGTCAGCATGGTGGGCAACGACCTGCGCCTCGACGAGGGCATCGGCACCTGCGGTAAGGATGGCCAGAGCGTCCCCGTGGGCGTCGGCATTCCCACCATCAAGATCGACAAAATGACCGTAGGAGGCACTGCTTGAGCGCCAACCACCTCTTGGAACTCGCGCAGGATATCGTCAGGCGGGCACAGGCCGCCGGCGCCAGTGACGCGGAGTGCACCATCGCCGAAGGCGAGGAATTCTCCGCCAACGTACGCATGCGCGAGATCGAGAATCTCAAGGAGGCGGGCTCGCGCGGCGCCGGACTCCGCATCCTTCGCGGACGCAATACCGGGTCCTCTTACACCAGCGATCTGTCGCCCGACGGCATCGCACATCTGGTGAAATCGGCCATCGAGCTCGCCGACATCACTACCGAAGATCCACACGCCGGGCTGCCTGAGCCCGATGAGTTCGGCACCCTCACCGGTGACCTGCAGCTTTTCTCCGGCGACATCGACGGCCTCGATACCGGCGTCAAGATCGACTTCGCCAAGCGTGCCGAAGAGGCCGCGCTTTCGAGCGATCCGCGGATCTCCAATTCCGAGGGCGCGGCCTTCGACAATCACGTCGACCGTCACATCTTCGCCAACTCGCGCGGCTTCGCAGGCGAGTACCGCAGCAGCTACTGCTCGCTCAGCACGTCGCCCGTGGCCAAGGATGGCGAGAGCATGGAGCGCGATTACTGGTACACCCTGGCGCGCGGTTTCGCCGGACTCGAAGCGCCCGAGCACGTCGGCCGCACCGCCGCGCAGCGCGCCCTGCGCCGCCTCAACGCCGTCAAAGTGGATACGCAGAAGGTGCCCGTGGTCTTCGAACCGCGCACCGCCCGCACCCTGCTCGACAACATCTTCGAAGCCGTCCACGGTATGTCGATTTACCGCGAGGAATCCTTCCTTGCCGGCAAACTCGGCGAGTTGGTGGCGAGCGAAAACGTCACCATTGTGGACGACGGCACGCTGCCCGGGCTCTTCGGCACCTCGCCCTTCGACGACGAAGGCGTGGCCTCGCGGCGCACGGTGGTGATCGAACGCGGCGTCCTCAAGAATTATCTGATGAACACCTACGCCGCCCGCAAGCTCGGCATGAAGACCACTGGGAATGCCTCGCGCGGGCTCACCGGCAACGCCGGCATCGGCCACGGGAACTTTTTCCTGGAGCGGGGCGTCCAAACCCCGGAGCAGATCGTCGCCGGCATTCCGAACGGATTCTATGTGACCGAACTGATGGGCTTTGGCGTAAACGTGGTGACCGGCGATTACTCGCGCGGCGCGGCCGGCCTGTGGATTCGCAACGGCGAGCTCGCCTTTGCGGTCAGCGAAGTCACCATCGCCGGCAACCTCAACGACATGCTCCGCAATATCGAGGCGATTGGCAATGATCTGGAGTTCCGCGGGTCGGTGGCTGCGCCTACAATCAAATTGGGAGAAATGACCGTTGGTGGTAAATAAACCGGCACCCACGAAAAAATCCATTCCGCCGATGGCGATCGTCGTAGCGTTCGTGCTCGTGGCGGGACTCGGCGGATTCTTCTACCTCGACCGGCAATCCAGGAAGCCGGTGCCCGAACCCCCGCCGCTCAGCGGGGAAGCACGCGCATACGCCGGCAAGCTCAAACTGTCCGACGTGGAAATGAAAGCTCACGAGAGCTACCTCAAGCAGAGCGTGGTGGAGATTGTCGGCAACATTCAGAACGTAGGCGACCGTGTAGTCAAACTGGTGGAAATCCGGTGCGTCTTCTACGACGCGTACGGTCAGGTGATTCTACGTGAGCGGGTTCCCATCGTGAGTCCCAAGATCGGGTCGGTCTCGCCCGGACAGACGAAACCTTTCCGCCTGCCCTTCGACAATGTGCCTGAGGCTTGGAATCAGGTGATGCCGCAATTGGTAATGGCCGGTATCGAATTCCAGTAGGATTGCCCTGTGGTGCAGAATGGCATCACGCAAACTCGGGACCGCAGATCGCATACTGGCGCTCCGGAATTCCGGGGTGCGCATGACCGCGAAGAAACATGCGAGTGAACGGCCGCTCCTCCACGAAGCCGGCAGACCTCAAGTACGCCAGCCAGTCCGAGTCGTACCGGTTGACATCGACGGCGATCGCACAAGCCTCTGGCAGTCGAGCGAAACACGCCCGCGCCAAATCCTGAGCCACCGCCGCATCGGAAGCCACCACCGGACCCATTTGGGTATACAATCGTCCCGGCCGCCCGAAGCAATATCCCAGCAAGTCCGAGCCTTCGCGCACCACCCGCGCGCACTCCGGAGCGCGCCGCAAAAGCTCCGCCAGCAGCCGCGAGCGATCCGCGCCGAACACCTCGCGATCGCGCCCGCAGACTTCCGCAAGGTCAGAGTCCTGCATGGCTGCACCGCGCCCAGCAGTCGCCAACGGTGCGACGCCCTTCATCCGCACCAATTCGGAGTGTTCGACAAATCCGTGCTTCCGATATAGCGGAGCGCCCAGCGGAGTCGCATCGAGTCCCACGCAAGGAGAATCACGCAAGGCCTTCAGCGCCGCTTCAAGCAATCGCGAGCCCAAGCCCGAGCGCCGCTCGCCCGGATCCACCAGCATCATGGCGACCCAAGCCAGTGAGTCGTAACGGATGTAAGCCGAAGTCCCCAGGACCTCTCCGTCGCGTTCCACCAGAAACGCGCCGCTCGCCGGAGTCTCGATGAACACCCGCCAATCCTCGGCCAGCTGATTCCACCCGCTGGCATGCGACAGACGAAGTCCGCCCGCAATATCCGCGACCGTCATCGCACGCGGAATGAGGGTGGAAGACGGCATCACGACCTAGATGTGCTCAGCCCCGTGAACCCTGGCTAACTTCCTGTCGAAGGTGCCCAGGGGAACGTGGCCCGCGTCGTGAGCAAGTTGTACCATCAGGCAATCGGTGAATCCCAGTGCCGGCTTGTCACGGTACAGTTCCAGAGCGGATTGGACAGTGTCGTGGTCCTGCACTACCAAATTCTGGCTTTCCAGCAGCATCTGAATAGCGCCAGCAAGTTCGGGATCGCCAAATTGGTATCCTGATTCCAGAACCCAAATGGCTTCGGCCAATGCCAACACAGATACCCAGACACCCTGAGCTACAAACGCCCTGGCGGACGCCAGTTGCTTTGCATCGTCCTGCGCAATCAGCCTGACGAGGACGTTCGTGTCAACGGCGCGCATAACGGCTTCGCATGCGCTCCCGTATGCTCTCTTTCATCTCATTGAGCGTATGCGGCACCGGCTTCCTGTCCCCAAACAGTGCCTTATGAATATCGTCGAAGGTGTACTTCCCCGCCCGGCGGACCACCATCCGGTCGCCATCCTCTTCCCACTCGAGAATAGAGCCGGGACCGATGCCGAGTTTCCTCCTCACCTCCGCTGGAACGGAAATCTGTCCCTGCGAAGTGAGCTTAGATCGCATCGTTGCCATACCCCTATATTACCAGGGTAATGCGTCTACTTAAATCGCACGCGAATCTGATTCTGCCGCGGACCGTAGATCAACTCCAGGTCCTTCAGCTTCTGCTTCTCCATCGGGAAGTAGAGGAAGCCGGTGGTCGCCTCTTCGATCTTTTTCTCCGGCAGCACCTTCGATTCGAGCAACTTCCTCAGCGGATTTTCCTTCTCGGCGTCTTCCATCTTGGCCGTCACATTCGCCGGATCCACAGGCGCGCCGCCCGACCCGCCGCCCATGCCCATCCCACCGATGCTCCAGCCGCGACTGCGTTCCGCGTTCTGCCCGCCGGGCCCCTGCACCCCGGTCAGCACCAGCGACCCGCCGCCCGAAATCTGGCTCGGCGCCATCGGCTTCGTCCGGTCGCCATCCTTGTCCGTGCGCAGTATGAAGTCGTCGCGATCGATGACGATTTCCTTGGTGTACTTCGGATCCACCTTCACCTGCACCAACACGTAATGGCCGCCCAGATCGTCGCCGAGAGCTTCCTTCACGCTCTCCGCATCCGCGTAAATCGTGACGTTGAGAATCACGTCATTGTTCTCACCGCGCGCCGTCCCTGTAACCTTCTTGGCGGCGCCGGAAACGCAGATCGCTGCCGCCAGAAAACACGCAATCAGACGCGGGGACCTAGCGGAAAACATCGCGGGAAACAGCCCATGAAACATTGCCAAATCCTCTAGGAACGATTATAGCGGCTGGTACAATATCTCTTTACCCCCAATTCTCAGGAGTCTTACCCAAATGGATGAAAAGGAGCGCTCGCGCGCTTTAGACCTCGCCCTCAGTCAAATTGAAAAGCAGTTCGGCAAGGGCTCGATCCTGCGTCTGGGGTCGAAGGACGCCATTGTTCCGGTCTCGGTGATTTCGACGGGCTCGATCTCACTCGACGCTGCTCTGGGCGTAGGCGGTTTCCCTCGCGGCCGCATCAACGAAATTTTTGGACCGGAGTCTTCCGGTAAAACTACCATCGCCTTGCAGGTAATCGCCGAGGCCCAGAAGGCCGGCGGCATCGCGGCCTTCATCGACGTGGAGCACGCGCTCGATCCCGTCTACGCCCGTAGGCTCGGCGTCGATGTGGACAACCTCCTGGTCTCACAGCCCGACTACGGCGAGCAGGCCCTCGAAATTACGGCCCACCTGATCGCCTCCGGCCAGATCGACGTTCTGGTGGTCGATTCCGTGGCCGCTCTGGTTCCCAAGTCCGAGCTCGATGGCGAAATGGGCGACAGCCACATGGGCGTGCAGGCGCGCCTCATGTCGCAGGCGCTGCGTAAGCTCACCGG
>JBDTPR010000402.1:0-6365 GCA_039932635.1 Candidatus Solibacter sp. | reverse complement strand
GTTTTGAAATGCAAATACACTAAGCAACGAAATATGAGTTCTACCTTTTCACATTGTGAAACCATCGACCGCGCGACCTGCCTCATCCGCGGCACCCACCGGCACAAGGGCCGCTCCCTTTCCGTCGAACCCGGCAGTTCCGCCGTACGATACCTGCACTACGGCCGAATCATCCTGGACGCCGCTGACGCGCGGCAGGAATTCGAGACCGCGACCCACGAGACCGGCCTGATCGCCTTGAACGGCGCCGCCACCGTGGAAACCGGCGGCCAGAGTTTCACCCTGACGCGCTACGACGCGCTCTATGTGCCGCGCGACCACCGCGTCCGCATCACGCCCGGCGAAGCCGGCTGCGACCTCGCCGAGATCTCGGCCCCGGTCACCGGCGAGTACCCCCTACAGTTCGTCCCCTTCGACGCCGTGCGCCGCGACCCCAACCTCCACTTCGCGGCGGGTGGGCCCTCCTGCGAGCGCGATCTCAATATCGTCATCGGCAAGAACGTACAGGCGGGCCGCATTCTCGCCGGCGTCACCTTCTCCAAGCCCGGCAACTGGACATCCTGGCCGCCACACGAACATGGCCGCCTGCTCGAAGAGGCGTACTTATATATCGATATGCCCGCGCCCACCTGGGGCCTGCAACTCGTGTTCACGGATAGCGACCAACCCGAACTCGTCGCCAAAGTCACAGAGGGCGACGTCGTCGTGATGCCCGAAGGCTACCATCCCAATGTGGCCGCGCCGGGTAGCTGCATCAACTTCCTGTGGATGATGGCTGCCCACACCGAGGTCGAGGACCGCCAGTTCGGCGTCGTCAACGTGCATCCGGATTATGCCGCTGGTGGCAGCGGCCTCGAAGCCGCGCGCGAAACCAAATGACGTTCTCACGCCTGGCGCCCGCACTTCTGCTGGCGGCGGTCCTGCACGCCGCGCCGCGCATTCATAGGCTGCAGCTCTCGGTGTCGAATCCCACGCCGTCGGCGCGCCCCGCCGAAAATATCGTACTCTCGGTCGCGGCCATCAAGAAGATCGCACCCGATTTCAACGCGGCCAACGCGATCGTGGTCGCCACCACCGCCGCCACCTTCGACGCCGATGCGCGCATCATGCAGTCCGCCGAGCTACCCTCGCAGGCGGACGATCTGGATGGCGACGGCAAGCTCGACGAACTCGTCTTCCAGCTCGACCTCGCGCCCAATCAAACGCGCATCGTGACCATCGCCTACGGCGAGCAGGCGGCGATTCAAGTGATCCGCGGAACTTATCCCATGCGCACCGCCATGAAGTTCGCCGCGCGCTATGAGGGGCTCGGCTGGGAATCGGAAGACATCGCATGGCGCATCTACTTCGACAAGCGCAATGCCATCGATATCTATGGCAAGCGGCGTCCCGGCATGTACCTCGACCTGTTCGCCTCACCGGAGTACGTCTATCATCTGGAAAGCCCTTTCGGGCGCGACATATTTATGGTGGCGCCCACGCTCGGAGTCGGCGCGGTCGGCGCGGTGGTGGATGGCAAGGCGCTGCCGGTAGCCGAAGTCGCCGAGCGCAAATGGCGCGTCCTGGCCTCAGGGCCGGTGCGGTCCATCGGCGAGTACGAATTCAAAGGCTGGAAGGTCGGCGACAGGACCCTCGACATGGTCAGCCGTTTCACGCAATGGGCGGGCGAACACGGCTTCCACCACCGGGTCACTGTCAGCGACCCGGCGGCGGTTCATCTCGCGGCGGCACTCCCCAAAAAGCCCGGCATCGCGCCGCTGACGACCCCGCTTGGGAGCAACATCGCAGGTGTCGTTACCTGGGGCCATCAGGTGGTTGTTCCCGGCACCAAAGCGGGCACCACGGAACTGCCCGACGAGAATTTAGGACTGGCTCTCATCGGACGCAACGAATCGCTGGCGTCGAAATTTGAGGACGCCGCCAATTACCTCTTCGGACTGAGTCGCGAAAATAATACGGCGGAATGGTATACCGCCGCGCTTTGGGACCAGGAGAATACCGCTGCGCTCACCGTCACCGCAAACGGTCCCGCCGCGCGGAATCACGGCGGCACGCTCGTCCTCCCCGCCCCGCCTTCGACCCACGAACGCTTTCAAGCAATCGTGCAGGATGCCGCGGCACGACTCGGTACTCCCGCGGTCGTGACGCTCGGCCCGGTGATCGCCCACCCCGCGCCCGCGGCCGGAAAGCGCACTTATGCGGAAGCCATCGCGCTGCTGCAGAAGGCGGCGGAACGCACGGCGCAGCGCTTCGAACCGCTCGTCTCGGCGACCCCGCCCGCGAGTTACGACAAGTTCAATGGTCCCGGCTTTTTCACGGAAGGCAACAGCCGCACCGGCGAGTGGACGCCGCAGCAGGGCTACTTCTGGACTGGTGGCTTCTGGGCCGGGGAACTCTGGGCGCTCTATGCGCGGTCTGATGACCAGCGCTTCAAGAAATGGGCCGAGTTGTGGACCAGCCGCCTCCTGGGCAACGAGCATAAACAGAATCACGACACCGGATTCCTCAACTTCTACTCGTCGGCGAAGGCTTACGAAATCACCCGCGATCCGAAGTACCGCGAGGGCGGCTTGAAGGCCGCGGCACGCCTCAAGGAACTCTATAATCCACGCACCGAGCTGATCGCATCCTGGGGAGTCAATGGCGACGACACCATCATGGATACCATGATGAATCTGCAGATCTGGTGGTGGGCCGCGCAGGAAACCAAGGACCAGTCGTGGCTCGAATTGGGCCGCCGCCACGCCCGCAAGAGCGCGCAATGGCTGGTGCGCGCCGATGGCAGCGCCATCCAAAGCGTCCACTACAATCCCGGCGACAACCGCCAGAAATTCACCTCCAGCGAAAAGGTGCTGGACTTCGCCAATTCCGCGAAGCCCGGCGAGATCGTGTTCACTCACACGCACCAGGGCTTCTCGGCGGATTCCGCCTGGTCGCGGGCTCAGGCGTGGGCAGTCTACGGCTTCACCGAGGCCTATCGCGCCACCCGGGATCCCGAACTTCTGGCGACAGCCGAGAAGACTGCCGCCTACGCCCTCGCGCACCTCCCCACCGACGGCATCCCCTGGTACGATTTCGCGGACGAAGGCGTCTTCTTCCGCAATCGCGACACCTCGGCGGCAGCGATACTCTCCGCCGCCTTGCTCCACCTCGCAGCGCTGACCCCCGACGCCACGCGAGCCGCCGCATACAAGAAGCAGGCCGGCCTCACCGTGAGAAGCCTGCTCGACCAACACCTGTCCGAGGACGGCGTCCTGCGCGACGGCTGCAGCACTCGCCCCAACAACGTCACGTTGGTCTACGGAGACTACTACCTGCTGGAAGCGCTGCTAGCGCTCGATCGCAAGAACTAGCGCGCTGGTCTTCTCTCCGCAAACCCAGGAGTAAACCGTTGATCCTGCGTCGGCGGCCGTGTGGGGCAGGCTGGCAGCCCGCGGCGGGATGGTATCCCGCCTGTCTTTCGTCCCCACGCCCCGCGGGTTTCCCTTCCCATTCCGCCACCAGATCCATCCGTGGCGTTGAACTCTGCGCTTTCTCTGCGATCTCTGCTCCTCTGCGTTGAAGTTTTAGGTTGAAGAGTTGCACCGCCTCCGCTCCCCCGCAATCCACTCAAGGCATCGCAAAAGCGGCGCTTCGCAGCATGCGCGCCGCCCAATCGGCATGGGGCAGACCGATCGCCGCCAGCCTCCGGCATTCCGCCGCGACATCGTACTCCACGCGCCGGATCTCAGGCGTCCCCTCATCAATCAATAGGTACGAGGCGCGCGTGTCGCCGTCGTAAGGCAAACCCGCGCTACCGCAGTTGGCCACCGTGAGCCCTTCCAATTGACGCACGAAAGGCCGGTGCACATGCCCATAGACCACCAGCGGCGTGCCCAACTCGCGATACACATCGAACTCCGCATCCGGCGCATTGTGCGCCGGCGCGCGCCACAGACTGCGCGGCGAGGCATGCACCAGCGACATCCCCGCCACATCATGCCGCCGTGGGAGACTGCGCAGCCACGCGAGCCGCTCAGCGCCCAGCGACTCACGCGCGAACTCCGCCATCTCGCCGATCGCGCTCCACATGGCCCGTAGCTGCGGCAACTGAGCGGCGAACGCATCGAACGCCGCCGAGTCGAACAACATCTCATCGGTATTCCCCGCAATCCCCGGCCAACCGAGATCGCGCACCCGATCCACAATCTCCACCGGACTGCCGCCCCCATCCGCCAGATCCCCGCCGTGCACCACCAGATCGGGCGCGGTGGCACGTAAGTCCCGCACGATCGCGTCCAACGCGCCGCGATTGCCATGAATATCGCTGACGATGGCGAGTCGCATTCCCCTAATCTGCCACATATCAGACCGGCGGGGAAGACGAACGCGTTACCATCGAAGCAACCACATGATTTATACCTGCTACGAAATGGTCCGCGATTGCCGGGCCGGGTCCGCTGAGGGGTGGACCTACTTCATCACGCACTACGTCCCGGTCATCCGCAAAGCCCTGACTCAATACGTCCCCGAGCGAGCTGCCGACCCCGCCCTGCTGAATCGGATTGTCGAAGCCGCGCGCAAGCCCGAGTCCTTCATCTTCCACGCCACCGAGCAGCCCGAAGAGCGCTGGTTCGTCTCCCAATTGCGCCAACTGATTGTCGCCGAACTCGCCGCCCCGGCAGCCGACCTCCCCATCGACCTGGAAATTCTTACCGCCGCGCTCGAGCCCTTCACCATGACCGAGCGCCAGGCCGCGTGGCTCGAAACCATGCGCTACACGCCCGCGCTGGCCGGTCCCATGCTGCGCGTCTCGCCCGAAACAATCGAAACCATCCGCGCCCGCGCGGCGGAATTACTGCGCGGCAAGGTGGACGCATGGCGCCGCACGCTGCTAGCCGACAATGGTCCCGCGCTGGGCCGCGAGGCTGCGGCAACCACCACTGAAGACTGCACGCCCGCCAAGGCCTTTCTCGATGTGGTGGACGGCCGCACCACCTGGCGGGGCCGTCAGGATATGGACCGCCACCTGCGCACCTGCTGGCATTGCGTGGACCACTTCTGCCGGATTCTGGAATCGGTCTATCTGCTGCGCGACACACCGGAACTCACCGATGCCGAGCTCGAGCCCTTCCGCAAACTCTACAACCTGGCGCCGCCGCAGAAATCGGGTTGGAAGCGCCTAATAGGCAGGGCCTGATCTCTTGTGGGGCGTAGCTTGTGGGGCAGACTTCAGTCTGCGCACCGACTTTAGTCGGTGCACCGGCCGAAGGCCGGAGGTGTTACTTGTGGCTCTTAGTTCTCGCCCCTTACTTCTTCCGGGCCAAAAATACGAACTGATACCCGAAAATCTTCGGCAGGATTGCCGTAATCACCCCGACCATCGCCGACAGCGCGCGAGCCACCAAATTAGAAGGCGCCAGACCCAGAGCGATTTCCACCGGAACGATCGTAGCCCGCGTCTCCAAAATCTCGTACCCGCAATCTTCCAACATACGCCGGGCCGTCTTCCGCGTATAAAAATGCAGGTGCGTACGATCCATAATGCCGCGCTCCGCATAATCGAAGCGACCCATCATCAACATCAGTCGAACCGTGAAATTCGCCACGTTGGGCAGAGACACCACCACGAACCCGTCCTTGCGCAGAGCCGCTCGAGCGCCCGCCAGCAACTGCTCGGGCTGCACCAGATGTTCCAGCACATCCAGCAGCAGCACGCGATCGAACTGCCGGCCCTCCAACTTCTCGAATAGCGTTCCGGCAGGAGCGTTCAGATCCATCGACACATACTGCTCCAGGATTGCCTTCTGGCTGGCCTCCGGCAGCGCGTCCACGCCGCTCACACGATTCCCGTCGCGTACCAGTTCCGCGGCAAAAAAACCCTCGCCGCAGCCGATATCCAGCACGTCGTTATTGGCGCCCGTGAACCGCCGCGCATAATCGTGGCTGGAGCGCCGCGAGTGCTTGATCGGATAGTGTACGTAATACTCGGCGAACTCGGGCGCGCGTTGAATGCTGCGGCAGGTCTGCTGATAGCGCCACACCGCGCGCACCACATCCTTCGCGTATTTCAATCCATCCACCCGGCACAACTCCGTGCCGTAATACGTCGGAATCGGAACCTCGATAATCGTCTTCCGCTGGTGGTGCAGTTTGATGATGATTTCCGTGTCGAAATGGAAATCATTCGTCATCTTCGAGAAATCAATCTGCGCCAGCGCGTGTAGATTGTACGCGCGGTAGCCGGAGTGGAATTCCGTGAGCTTCAACCCCAGCAGCCGGTTCTCGAAAATAGTCAGGACCCGGTTCCCGGCGTACTTGTACAGCGGCATGCCGCCCTTGAGCGGCCCGCCGTACATTCGCATCATGCGCGACCCGAAGACCGC
>JBDTPR010000401.1:0-6371 GCA_039932635.1 Candidatus Solibacter sp. | reverse complement strand
CGTGCTCGCCCTGCGCCGCAAACAGCCCGACCGCCCACGTCCTTACCGCATGACCGGCTACCCGATCACGCTGCTGATCTTCACCGCAGTGGCGCTCGGCTTCGTGGTCAACACCTTCGTGGCGACGCCAGGTCCAGCGGCCGTCGGAACCCTGCTGATTCTGGCGGGCATCCCGGTATACTTCATTTGGAAGCGCTCAACGTGAGAGTGACCCTTCGCCTGGCGGCGCCTGCGATCTTTGTGACCAGCATCCTGCTGCTGCCTTTCCTCAATAAGCCATTCACCATCGACGACCCGCTCTTCATGCGCGAAGCCCGCCACGCCCTGGTGGACCCGGCGCATCCCGCCGATTTCGAGCAGGTCTGGAATACCGGCGACCGTCAGAAGCTTTCGCAATACCTGCTCGGCGGCACCCTGCCCGCCTATGTCATGGCGCCCGTGGCCGCGCTCGGCGGACGCGAGTGGATGGCCCATCTCTACCAACTGCTGCTGCTCTGCGGCTTCCTGATCGCCAGCGTCTCGGTGGCGCTCCGCCTGGGCTGCGACCCGCGCCAGGCGAACACCGTGTGCCTGCTGATTGCCGCCAACCCGGTCACGCTCGCGATGGCCGCCACCTGCATGCCAGACGTCATGGCGATGACGTTCGGCATGGCGGGCATGGATCGCGTGCTGGCGTTTCGCGAGCGAGGGCGTTGGCTCGCCGGCGTGCTCGGCGGACTTCTGCTCGCCGCGGCCGTACTCTGCCGCGTCAGTACCGCGCCGCTGCTGCTGGTGGCCGGCCTGATGCTGATGCCCGCGACGCGGAAACGCATGGCGGAGTGCCTGTGGCCGGTGGCGCTTGCGGCCCTCGCCGCTGCCGTTTTCGTCAGCCTGGGCCGCGGGGCCAATGCTAACGCGACCGGCGCCTTCCAGGCGCTCACCTCGATGCAGAATGTGCCGCGCAATCTGGTGGCGTTCCTCTGCTTCCAGGCGCTCGCCGGACCCATCCTGGTCTACGCTCTGCTTTCGCGTGGACGGCAATTCCTGGCCACCGTGGCCGCGGTGGTGGCGCTGGGAATCGGGCTCTCGTGGATCACGGCGTCGGCTGCCCTGCTGCTCTACGCCGTGCCCGCGGCTTTGGGCGTGTGCTTCCTGGCAGCGACCACAGGCATGGTGCGCGACCTGCGCAATCCGCTGCCGCTAATCGTGTGGCTGGGCGCCGGACTGATTGCCCTGCCCTATGTCCACATGGCCGCGAAATACCTGCTGCCCGGAGTGCCCGCCGCAGCGCTGCTGATCGTGCTCCACGGCGCGCGCCTGCGACAGCAGCGCTTCCCTCTCACGGTGGCGATTTTGGTGGCGTTGGGCTGGATCTCCGGCGCGCTCATCGTCAAAGGCGACGCGACCCTGGCCACCTCGCAACGCGACGCCGTCAATCGCCTGATCGCCCCGCGGATTAAGCGCGGCGCCAAAGTCTGGGCCGGCGGACAATGGGCCTTCCTCGCTTACGCGGAGGATGCCGGCGCCAAGGCGCTGGCCAACACTCCGCCGCTTCCCGAGCCCGGCGACTACGTCGTGATCAGCCGCCTCGACTACTACGGCAAGTTCGACCGGCTCCCGTTCAATCGCGAACTGCTCTATTCCCAGCCCGACGAGCGCTGCGGCGTCTTCGTACTCAATCGCCGCCTGAGAGCGGGCTTCTATTCCATACGCTTTGGCTACCTGCCCTTCGCCATCGGCTGCGCCGAGGTCAACGCCTATGATATGTACCGCGTTCTGCCCCTGGCAGGAGTAGCGCCTTGACTTGCTAATTAATTAGTACTATAAAACTGATATGCGAGTTCGCGCCGCTCTACTTACCCTTCTCCTGGCTGCGTACGTGGGTGCACAGGAACGTGTGCCGGATCAGGCTGCACCCACCCTGCCCCAACTCGTAAAGGAAGGCGACGCCTTGTACCTCAAAGGCGACTATGAAGGCGCGTTGAAGAGTTTCACGGGCGCGTGGAACCTGGCGCAGCAGACGCCCAAGGAAGACCCCTCGCGCTACGATGTGCTCAAGCGACTGACCTCTGTGCGCGCCGCCGCCGGCGAGTTCGCCGATGCCGATACCTGGCTTCAGCAGGCCATCACCTGGCGCGAAAACACGCTAGGGTGGAAGGACCCGAAGATCGCGGACGACCTGCTGATCTCGGTCGGCCTGTGCCGCGGCATGAAAGATTTCGAACGCGCCCTGGTCATTTTGCGCCGCATACAAGGCATCCACGTGGAAGCGTTTACCTTCACCAGTTCCGCCGTGGCCGACGATTTCAGCCGCATCGCCAATACCTACGCCGAGCAGAAAAAGGTCGAGAACGCCATCAACTCGACCAACACCGCAATCGACATCCGCACCAAACTCGGCGGCGCGCTCGACCCGGCGCTATTGGGCGATCTGGATCGCCTGGGCGAATATCACACGTTGATGCGCACCTACGAATCGGCCGAAGCGGCCTACCGGCACGCGCTGGTGATCCGCGAGACGCTTTACGGCAAACTCCACCCCGACCTGATTGCCAGCGTGGACGGCCTGGCCTATGCGCTCTTCGGGCAGCAGAAATACGACCAGGCGGAGCCCGCCTATCAACGCCTGCTGGAATTGTGGGAAGCCTCAGTGGGCAAGGATCATGCCATGGTGGCAGTGGCGCTGGACAAGGTGGCGGCCTTCTATTCGGCGCAGAAGAAGTACCCGGAGGTGCGCGCCCTCCTGGAGCGCTCCACCGCGATTCGTGCGCGCTTCCTCGCCATGGGAATTTCCCAGCAGGCGACTCAGGCGTTCACCGAAGAGCAGCTGGAGCAGGTGAAGACCTTCTACCGGCGCGGCATTGTTGTGCTGGATCCTCCGAGCCCTGTCCACGACGATCTCCGCGAGCAGTTCGAGGGCATGCTGAAGACGATGGACGCGCCGCTGCCCAAGTCCGCGCCCGTGAGGCGCCTCTCCGTGCCTCCCGTGAAAAAGAAGACCGATAAGCTCTGATATACTCCGGCACAGGAGATCCGATGGCCACTTTCCGTGTACTGCTGAGCGCGTTGGCGCTGGTTGGGGCGGTGTCGGCCGCCGACTCGATGGTGGCCCAGGCGGCCGCGCGCGCCGAACAGAAGGCCGCGCTGGCTCCCAAATCCATTGCCCTGGAATTCCATTTGCAGATCGCGCAGGCGTTGAAGGACCGCGATCCCGCCCTCTCGCGAAAATTGCTGGACTTCATACTGACGGAGTTGCGCGCGGGCAAGGACCTGACGCTGTCGCCGGGCATGTTGCAGGCGCTGGCGGAACTCTATCCCGAGCGCGCCGTTGACTTCCAGCCACAGCCGCGAGCGAGCGCGGCGCAGGTGCGGAGCGCCTCGCCGCCCGCGCCTCCGGAGGTCGCGTCCATTTCCAAACGCATGAGCACCATGCGCAGCCTGCCGACCGATGCCGACCGCTCTCGCCTGACCCTCGAACTGATCCGCGACATCCGCGCGCTACCGGCGGGACCGCGGCAATTCGGCCTGATCAGCAGCCTTTCCCACGTGGCCACGGAAGGCGATCTGGGCAAGGAGGCGATGAGCGGGGTAGCCACTACGCTGGCCGCCGCGATGCGCGACAAGGGCGTGATACCCAGTGCGGGAGACTACATCGGGCTGGCCACGTTGGCGCGCTATGAACACCTAGACGTGCCGTCGGATGCCGCGCTCGAAGCGGCGCTGGCGCTGCTCGAATTGCGCGAACAGATTCAGCAGGAGAACGGCTTCAAAGTGACCGGCATGGACGGCAAGACCTACAGCCTCGCGAGCCTGAAGGGCCGCATCGTGCTGCTCAATTTCTGGGCCACCTGGTGTCCGCCATGCCGCAAGGAAATGCCCGACATGGAGAAGTTGTACCGCGCCTACGAGAAGCGAGGCCTCACCGTGATCGCGGTATCGGACGAAGACCGGCCGACCGTGGAGCAGTTCCTGGCGAAGAACGCGTACAGCTTTCCCGTGGCGCTCGATCCCGGGCGCGAGGTCAACAAGGCCTTCAACGTGGATGGCATCCCCAAGAGCTTCATTTTCGATCGCGAAGGACGCTTGGCGGCGCAGGCAATCGACATGCGGACCGAAACGCAGTTCATGCAACTGCTGAAGCTGGCGGGCTTGGAATAAGGCCCAACCCTACGTCGCGGTCATCGCGCGGGAGTGCATTTTGGCAAGGTCGGCTTCCCACTCCACCCGCAACTCGGCGCGGCGTTTCAGAATGTAGGCCCTGGCGTCTTCGAAAGTGGCGAATTTGCGGTGGCCTTTGATTACGTTGCACGGCCGGCAGGCGGCAACCAGGTTGTCGGCGCTCTTCTTGCCCTTGTGGACCTGCGGCTGAACGAAGTCCACGGTCATGACCAGCGAGTTCTCGAAATTGGATTCGGCATCCAGCCCGCAATAGCGGCAGCGGTAATGATCCCGTGCCAGAACAGCGTGGCCTTCTTTCGAGGTTAACGGCTTTGCCATCGGCATCAGCCCAAGGTGACCTAAAACAGCTCTCATCGAGGCACCCCCAAAAAGATTTGAGATACGGGCTCATTATGCGCCCGGTTCTCGCCGATTGGAAGGGGTTTGCCGACGAAAATCACCGTCCGGCGATGTCGATGCCGAGTTTCTTGAGCTCTTCGGAGTAATAGCGCCGCAGCAGCAGATCCCACTCTTCGCTGCCTTCGGGGATATCGCGCTTCAAGGTCCGCACCTTGGCGCGCGCCGCGCGGTCCACCTTGTCCTCAGTCATCAGGACTTCCGTTATGTGGCGAACAATTTCCAGCCGCACCGCGTTGGTGTCCTTGTTGCGCAGCCGCAAATCGCGGCTCTTGCGCAGCATTTCCACAATCTTGTGCGAAATGTCCGTGACCTTGTCGCGCGAGAGCTTCATGGCGTCGCCGGTATCGCGGCCCGAGGCCTTCACGACCTTGCGCTGCGAAATCAGGGTGTTCTTAATTCGCCGGAACATTTCCTGATAGCTGACGCCTTCGCGCCGCATATACTCGCTGTACTGGCTCAGCAGATCCCGCACTTCGTCGTTCAGGCGGTCTTCAGCCGATAGCTCTTCGGAGATCACTTCCGCGATCTTCTCCGCCACGAGATCCGGATTCGAGGTCTCAATGGTCCCGGGCGTCAAACTCTTGACGATTTGTTTGGAGATGTAGGTGACGAACTCTCTGGCAAGCAGCATTGAATAGGCGCGAAACCCGTAGTTTATCACGTATGGGGTATGATCTCAGCTTGATGTCACGATCGGTGTCTGAATCGCCGGCCGGATTCGGCCGCTGGATCCCCGCGGCGAGCATGCTCGCGGTGTCGCTCATCAGCTACATCGACCGCAATACCCTGGCGCTGCTCGCCCCCACCATCCTGCGGGAAACCGGCCTCAGCGGCGAACAGTACGGCTTCATCATCTCGGCTTTCTCCGTGGCCTACTGCCTGGCGAACCCAATCTGGGGGCGCATTCTCGACCGCGCCGGGTTGCGCCGCGGCATGAGCGTCGCCGTCGCGTGCTGGACCATTGCCTCCGTCTCCCACGCCTTCGCCGGAGGCCTCTGGAGCTTCGCGGCCGCCCGCGCCGCGCTCGGCTTCGGCGAGGGCGCCACTTTCCCGGGCGGCTTGCGCACTGTGGTACAGACGCTCCCCGAGCATCAGCGCGGGCGCGGTCTCGCCGTAGCCTACAGCGGCGGGTCGCTGGGCGCCGTGGTCACCCCGCTGATCGTCACGCCGATCTTCCTGTGGTGGGGCTGGCGCGGCGCCTTCTGGTTTACGGGACTGGTTGGACTCGCCTGGCTCGCGATGTGGGCGGTCGTATCGCGACGCCCCGAAATCCGCCTGGTGCGCCCCGCCGCGATTGCCACTACCCCCGGCCCGGGCCTCGCCGACCGGCAGCTTTGGGCGTTCATCTGCGCGTACGCTCTCGGCGCCCTGCCGCTTGGCTTCGTGCTCTACAGTTCCGCGCTTTACCTCGCCAAGCCGCTGGGCGAAACTCAGGCCTTTATCGGCAAGGTGCTCTGGATTCCTCCGTTGGGCTGGGAGATCGGCTATTTCGTCTGGGGCTGGCTGATCGATCGAACGCAGCGCGACGGCGAATCGCGGCGCGACGGCCTGCGCCGCATGCTGGTCTGGTGCGCCGTGCTGAATACCGCCTTCGCCCTCATTCCGCTGGTTCACGGGACCCTGCCGGTGCTGCTGCTCATGAGCCTCGCCATGTTTGTGGCCTCGGGCTTCGTGGTGCTCTCGGTGTCGTACGCCAGCAGCGTCTACACGTCGGAGCATGCCGGGCTGATCGCGGGAATCGGGGCGGGGAGTTGGAGCGCTGTTAGTGCCGATATAAAACACCCGCAGAACTGCCGGTTTTGTCGTTGGGATCG
>JBDTPR010000400.1:0-6373 GCA_039932635.1 Candidatus Solibacter sp. | reverse complement strand
GCGTGCGATCTGTACCGTCTCGCGAATCATCGGGCCCGTCACCAGGGACACCGCCAGACAAATCGCGTCCTTCAGTTCCTCAATCACCCTGCGCTGGAAGTTGGGCGTGATCGTGGAATCGACAATCTTGACCTGATACCCTGCCTGCAATAGCGGAGTCGAAACGGCAAGGATTCCCAGCGGCGCCGTCGCTTCCTGGCTGGAGAAAGCCGGGAAGAAAAAAACCACTTTATTTCGCTGCATCTCTCCGCCTGTGAAACCGCCTGTACTACCGCCCATGTTACTAGCATCCTGCACCCGCCAGCCCCCGGAAGTCGCCAGAATGTAAAAAGTGTGTCAAGAGCGGGTCAGTTGCACCATTACGGACGAAGGGAAACAAAATCCCGATCCGGTCTGCAACTCCCCAACCCCACACAATTCCAGGCCGTCGAACCTCGCCAGCAACAGCCGCGTAGCCACCGACGCGGCCATGCGGATCAGCATAGCGCCCACGCAGGAATTGCGCCCCGCCCCCAGTGCCACATGATTGGTAACCGGCCGCGACACCACCACCCGCTCGGCATCGGTAAACTGACCCGGGTCGAGATTTGCCGAAGCCAGCATCAGCATCACCAGTTCCCCGCGCGCAATCCGAATCCCGCCGATTTCGAGATCGGCCGTGGCCCGCCGGTACACCCTGCGCACGATCCCGCCATGGCGCAGCAATTCCTCGATCGCCCCCGGCATCAATTCCGGGTCCGCTCGCAGTCGCGCCACCTCTTCGGGATGACGCAGCAACCCCAGCCAGCAACTCGCCAGCAGCCTCGGCAAAGTCTGCGACAGCGCCACGAAGGTCGGCTCCCCCATCGGCATCGGCGCGTTCGCGAAAATCTCCGCGAGTTCCGCCGTGGCCGCCGCCGCATCGGCCCGCAGCGCCGCATCGTCGCTCGACGCGCCCGTGGCTGCAAACACGCGATTCCCGAGCCCCATCAAACGCTCGCGATCCACCGGGTTCGCCTGAAGCCCCAGCATGGCCAGCGACAGTCCCCACGGCAACGTGAATTCGCGAAACAAATCGACCGGCCGGTCGGTCGGAAGGTCCGCCAGCATGCTCGCCGTCGCCGCTTCCAACTGCGGCCGCCAAGCCTCCACCTGTGCGGCGGACAGGGAATCCAGCATCGCCGCGCGCTCCTTCAAGCGCCCCGCTTCGTCGCGCGTCTCCGGCTGGATCTCCCGCTTCCCGCTCACCGGCCACAAATTGGGATCGCGCAGCGCCGCCCAAACATCGGCAAAACGCGAGAGCACCCATGCCCCCTGCCCCTCATCGAAAAGCGCCGCGCGACAGGCGTCCCGGCCTCTCGACCCCGCGCATTCTTTGCTTTCGCCGCTCACGCCCCAATCTACCAGCAATCGTCGTAAACACTTGCAACACCGTTGTGCGGTACGATTTTTGATTGTCCAACCCTTGGTTGAATTGTCCGGGGCTGCCCGCCGGAGCGGCCGCCGCCATGGCCTCTCTTCACCTGTCCGAACCGCGCCCGGAAGCTCTCGACCACCTCACCCCCGCCGAACGTGCCGCCGGCCTCGATTTCTGCCACCACGCCGGCATCGCCCTCCTCGCCCGCGGGATTTCGCCCGACCACACCGCGCGCGACGCTGCCAACAACCTGCTCCGCCTGCGCACCCTGGAAGCCACCTACCGGCAACTCGCCGCCCTCCCCATCGACTTCCTCGCGCTCAAAGGCATCACCCAATGCGACCTCTTCGGCATTCGCCCCGAAGATCGCGGCCAGAGCGACATCGACCTCTACTGCCCCCGCGAAACCGTGCTCGCCGCCTGCGACGCCCTCGTCTCATCCGGCTATCAGCCCATCGCCGGCCTCGAAGCGTTCCCCACCGATCATCTCCCCGCCCTCATCCGTCCCACCACATGGCAATGGCGTGGCGATTTCTTCGACCCCGACATGCCGCTCGCCGTCGAACTCCATTTTCAATTCTGGAATCCTCAGTTGGAGCGCCTGCCCGCCGAAGGCATCGACGAATTCTGGACGCGCCGTGTGCGCCGCACGGTAGCAGGCGCCGAACTGAACGTCCTGTACCCCCAGGACGCCATCGCATACTCCGCACTCCACCTGCTGAAACACGTGTTACACGGCGACACCAAGCCGTTTCACGTGTACGAAATCGCCAGCTTCCTTCACCGCCACGCCGCCGCCGATCCATTCTGGAATGAGTGGCACACCCTGCACTCCGAATCTCTGCGCCGTCTGCAGACCGTCAGCTTCCTGCTCGCCGAAGCGTGGTTCGGATGCCGCCTCGCACCCGCCGTCCGCGAGCAAGCCGCTCTCTTGCCCGCCGCCACACGAATCTGGTTCGAGGAGTTCGCGCTCGCCCCCGCCGTCCAACGCCTCTCGGCCAATAAGGACGAACTCTGGCTTCACCTCAGCCTGCTGGATTCCGCCGCCGACCGCTGGGATGTCGCCCGCCGCCGGCTCATCCCCTCGAACCTTCCCCCGCCCGCCCGCGCCACCAGCACCTCCGGCAGTCGCCAGGTCTACGTCTACTGGTTCCTGGCGCGCCTCCGCCATCACATCATTTCGCTCGGCACCACCCTGACCAGCGGCGCTCGATGGTGGTGGCGCACCAACCAGTTCGGCGCCCGCTTCTGGCTCTTCGTGCTCGCCGCTGTCCTCTTCAACACGGCGCTCTTCATTTTTTACCTGCTCTATAACCTGTACCTTGTGGAGTTGGGCTTCGGCATGGGAATCGTCGGCGAAATCAGTGCCGCCGCGCGCGCCGGAAGTCTCGCCGGAACCCTCCCCGGCGCCTGGATCGCGCACCGCTTCGGCTTGCGCGCCGCGCTCGCCGGAACCATCGGCGCCACTGCCGCGATTATCCTGGCGCGCTCCGTCATCGCCCAACCTCTCGCCCTCAGCGCACTGGCTTTCGCCGGCGGCGCGGCCTTCGCCGTCTGGGCCGTCGCGATGGCGCCGGTGATTGCCGCGGCGGTCGGCGAACGGCGGCGCACCCAGGCCTTCAGTCTCTTCTTCGCCATCATGTTCGCCACCGGCATCGCCGGCAACTGGGTGGCCGGACTCTTGCCCGGCGTCCTCGGCGGCACCCAGCCCGCGCTGCTCTTCTCCGGCGCCCTGGCCGCGCTCGCGCTCTGGCCAGCCCTGCGCCTCCAGACCGCGGTGCCCGAGTACGGCAGCCGCATCTATCCGCGCGACCGATTCCTGCTGCGCTTCCTCGCTCCGTTCGCGCTCTGGCACCTCGCCACCGGCGCCTTTAATCCCTTCGGCAACGTCTATTTCTCGCAACTGAAATTTCGCGTCGAAGAGATCGGCGTCATCTTCTCGGGCGGCCAGGTGGTACAGGTCATCGCCGTGCTCTATGCGCCGATGCTGATCCGCCGCTTCGGTCTCGCAACCGGGATTGCCGTGATGATGGCAGCCACCGCGATGACCCTCGGCGGCCTCGCCGCGCAGTTCTCCGCCGAAGCCGCCGTCGTGGGCTACGCGGCATACATGGCGTTTCAATGGATGAGCGAACCCGGCCTCAACACTCTCCTCATGAACCACGTGGAAGAGCGAGAGCGTGCCGGGGCCTCCGATGGGCAGCCTTTGGTCGACAGGCATAGCATGCGTGCCGGGGCCTCCGCGCTCACCTACCTGGTAGCCTTCGGAGCGCAAGCCGTAGCCGCCTACGCCGCAGGCCAACTCATGGAACGCTTCGGCTTCGGACCGGTGCTGGCGGGCGCCGCCGTCCTCGCCGCCCTGGCCGCCCTGGGCTTCCGACTAGGTCTGGACCGTCAACCTGGAGCGCGCTGACACGGAGCGAATCTCTCCCCCACCACCTTCATTCTGTAATCGAATACGCGCTCCAGATCTCGCCGCACACCAAGCCCATGCGCGATATTGCCCAGGGAGCCGAACGGCAATTCATAATTCACCGTGTCCATCATCGTCGTGCCGCCGTCCACCGCGGCGAAGGAATGCGTGTGGTGCCATAACCGGTACGGCCCCCGCAGTTGCACGTCCACGAAACTCCGCGGCGGATTCCACGAGACAATCTTCGTCCGCCAAGCGATCGGAAAACCGTGCCACTTCAAGCGGTAATCCAACAGCGTGCCCACCGAGATCTCAATCGGACCCTTCGCCAGAATCTGGAAATTCAGCCACGGCGGCGTGATGAACTCCAGGTTCTGAGCGTCCGAAAAGAACTCGAAAACCTCTTCCAATGGCCGCGGCACAAACTGCTCGCGCTTTAACGTGTGAATCGCCATCTAGCTCATCGCCCCTTTATATTCCGCCTGCCGCCCGTGCCAGGGCTCCCCCGGCAGGCCGCGTGTGTTGCCGCTCTTCGTCAGCAGGAGTTGCACGTCGCTGATGTGCCGTTCCAGGAATGCGCCCTCGCAGTACGCCAGATAGTAGTCCCACATGCGAATGAAGCGGTCGTCGAACCCCAGTTCGCGCACTTCCAATTCCCGATCGTGGAAGCGCCTCCGCCACTCGGCCAGCGTGCGTGCGTAGTGCGCGCCCATATCCTCCGCAAGGAACAGTCCAAGCGACGTGGCGCGCGCCAGTGAAGCCAGCACTCCGACCATCGACGCCAGCTCCGAGCCGGGAAAGATGTGCTTCTGTATCCAGTCGCTGCGCTTCCGGTACGCGGGAAACTTCTGGTCGTTGATCGTGATGGTCTGGATCAGCATACTGCCGTCAGGCCGCAGGAGCCTGTCGCAGGCGCCAAAAAATTCATCGTAGTAGTCGAAGCCCACGGCCTCAAACATCTCGATACTCACCAGCTTGTCGTACCGCCCGGTCAGCTTGCGGTAATCCTCGCACAGCAATTCGATGCGGTCGCCTCCCGGTTCGTTGCAAAATCGCCGGCGCGCGAAATCATGCTGCTCGCGGCTGATCGTGGTCGTCGTCACCCTGCACCCGTAGCGGCGCGCCGCATGCAGCGCGAAGCCGCCCCACCCGGTGCCGATCTCCAAAACGTGGTCGTCCGGACCCAGTTCCAGTTTGCGGCAAATGCGGTCGAGCTTCTGCACCTGCGCGGTCTCCAGCGAATCCTGCGCCGTCTCGTACCATGCACACGAATACATCATGCTGCGATCCAGGAACAGCTGGAAGAAGTCGTTGCTCAAATCGTAGTGTGCGCGAATGTTTTTGCGGCTCCCCGCCAGCGTGTTCGAATTCAAGCGATGCCGCACCGTGTCCGCAACTCGCGTGAACAGCGAGAGCAACACATTGCTGCCCTCCAGGCGCGACAGGTTCCGTACCGCAAGTCTTACCAGGGCCACCAGATCCGGAGACGACCAATCGCCATCCATGTAGGCCTCGCCCATACCCATGTCGCCGCCCAGTAGCGCGCGCGAAAAAAAACTCTCGCGATGCACCACGAGCGTCGCCTGCAATCCGGCCGAAGCATCGCCCATCCGGTACCGGCCATCGGAGCAGATCAATTCCAGACAACCGCCCTGCAAACCGCCGATCATTTTCAGAAATAGTTTTCTGCCGCCGTTTCTCATGCCTCTCGCTTCCTTCGCTCCGGACGCGTGAACACCGGAATCCCTTTCACCCAGAGGCGCAAAGCCTCCCAATGAATTGCCGCGATCACTTTCAGCGTCATCCACGGATGCCGCAACAGAGCCCGGTGGACGGCTTTCGCCGACCACGGCTCGCGCTTCAGCGTCAGTGTCGCGTCGAATGTGGTCGCGCCGTTTTCGATCGTGCTCATATGCGCCGTCAGACGCTCGCCGGGCGCCGTGAACACGAAGGCGTAGTCCAGTTGCATATCCATAAACGGCGAGACGTGCATCTGCTTCGGCAGAGTGTGACGTAGAGGACCGCTACCACCCGCCGGCAGCCAGTAATTGTGGCGCTCGCCGAACGTGTTGCAGACTTCGGCCAGCACCATTTGGAGCCGCCCCTCTGCGTCGTGGCAGTAGAAAAGCGAGATCGGGTTGAAACAATACCCCAGGTAGCGCAAATGGGTCAGCAGGTAAATCGGACCGTCGGGCAACTGCCGTCCGTGCGCCGCGGCATCGCGCGCCAGCCGTTCGCGCAGAGGCAATCGCGGATCGCCGAAATGATCGCGCTCATCGAAACTCGCCCAACTCCACCTGTTGTACGCCGTCGCCCTCGACACCCGCATCAACTCCGGAATCCGCTCGATATCCAGCAGGGCCAGGAACACGCCGTAACTGAATTCGTGGCGGCGCGGCCCAAATCGCCGGTGCCGTAGGGTGCCGGAATACACTCCCGGGACTAACATTCCACCCCAAGTGCGCGAGCCACCCGCAACGCCGAATTCAGCCCGTCCTCATGGAAACCGTAGAACCAGTAGGCGCCGCAAAAGTGCGTCCGGTTCGCGCCGCTGATCTCGCCCC
>JBDTPR010000399.1:0-6385 GCA_039932635.1 Candidatus Solibacter sp. | reverse complement strand
ATTACGAATTCCCGGCGCCCATGGACAGCGTAGAAGTGGAGTGCTCCTTCACGGCGATCACGGTGCCGAACCACGTCCACCTGCTGCGCGCCACACTCGGCGGCAAACGCGACGAGGCAATCTTCGACCTGCATTTCACCCGCACCACACTGCGCTTCCGTCCGCCCACGCAGGCCGAAATCGCGATTACGCAGGGCGGCGCCGGAGCCGTCCGCGCGCTCGGCGGCGCCGCGCAGATTCTCTTCCTGGCCGCCCTGGTGCTGGCCGCAAGATCGCGCCGCGAACTGCTGGCCATTGCCGGCATGTTCCTGGCCGGGCAGGCGCTCAGTGTGTTCGGCATGGCGTATGTGGTGTGGCAACCGGCGCCGCGCTTCGTGGAAGCCGCCACCGCGCTGGCGGTGGCCTATCTCGCGGTCGAAATCCTCATGCTGCCCCAGGCGGGTGCGCGGTGGCTGGTGGCGGGCGTGCTTGGCGCCTTGCACGGGCTCTACTTCCACCTTTTCGTGCAGACCACCGGATATGCGCCGGCGCTGGTGCTGGCGGGCGCGGGGCTGGTCCAAGCGGCTACGATCGCGGTGCTCGCGCTCGTGCTGTCGCGCGTGGGGCGCATGGCGCAGGCTTACCGCCCGGTGCAGGTGGCGGCGTCCGTGCTACTGGTGTTCGGCATGGTGTGGTTCTTCTTACGGCTGCGGAGCTAGAAGGGCGGACACGCGGCGAAACACGGTATGCCGCCGGATTTTGCTAAACTCTTGCCGGAACGTGGCGCTTTTTCCGTGGCGCTCACGCTACTAGGAGCAGTATGGAAGAATCCGACGTCAATCAGGTTCTGTACCCTCGTTCGATCGCGTTTCAGAAACCCCGCGACAGCGAGCCGCTGCACGGCCAGCGCTTCACCCAAGACACTCCCATCATGCCCGAGGTGTGGATCGCCTACGCGCGGGACGAGGAGGAGGCCAAGCGGCGTGGCATCCTGCTGACGCCCAACTCAGAGAGCAGTGTGCGGGAACTCGTCACCGAATTGCGCGCCGCGCTGGCACGCTCGCGGAACGTCGATAGCAAGCGGGTTTTCCTGGCCTACAACGAATCGCACGTCATCGCCCATGTGACCTTCGAAGAGCTGATTCGGTGCGTGCTGCCGTTGTCGGTATGGTGGCGCAACCAAATCGATGACGCGGATATTCACGAGTGGTTCGGGCGCCTGGCGGCACTTCCGGAACTGCCGCGCTTGATGGTGGATCCGGCGCGGCAAATGTCCGGCATCTCGCCGGATGTCCTCGATATGATCCGGGTGGCGGGGGCCATCGCGCTCAACGAGAAACTCGACATCGGCAACGTCGAATATTTCCGTAGGCTGATCGCGAAACTGGATAGCTTCTTCAATGAATTCCCGCCACCGCAAATGGCAGGGTTGCCGCCGCTGTGGAGCGTATTCTCCTGCCGCCCGGTGGAGAGCGCGGTCTCGCAATCGCGGGTGTCAGTGAAGGCCGATGCCGCCATTCGCGTCTTTGAGCTTTCCTGCAAAGACCTCCTCTGGGCGGTGATCGATAGCGGCATCGACGGCAACCATGATGCGTTCCTGGAATGGCCGCCCATCGACCCGCGCTCCGCGGGCGCGAATTGTGCCACCGCCACGCCTAAGCCGAAATCGCGCGTGCTGCGGTCCTACGATTTCACGCGCGTCACGCGCGTGCTCGAGGCCGCCTTTCAGGAAGATGCCATGACCGCGTTGAAGGTCTTCGCACCGCCTGACATGGACGAAGACAAATTGCAGGAGATTGCGAGCGACCTCGGCGCGCGCCTGACCAGCGGCCAGGTTGTGGATTGGGGCTTGCTGGAGCCGCTGCTGCGCATCAGTCCCGACGCGAGCGGCAACATTCCGCCGCCGGTGAATGAGCATGGCACCCACGTGGCGGGTATTCTGGCGGCGGATTGGCGCAAGCTTTCTCCCGGCGCGCCGAAGCCTTACGAAGGTTACACAGAGCCGCGAACCAGCGTCATCGGCGTGTGTCCAGACCTCAAATTGTATGACCTGCGCGTGATCAAGGACGATGGCACCGGCGACGAATTCAGCGTGCTCTCGGCCATGCAGTTTGTGCGCTACCTGAACATGAACCGCGACAAAATGGTGGTGCACGGCGTCAATCTAAGCTTCTCGCTGCCGCAACTGGTCAAGAGTTTCGCCTGCGGCAGCAGCCCTGTGTGCCAGGAAAGCGAACGCCTGGTCAATGCCGGAGTCACCGTGGTGACGGCGGCGGGCAATCGTGGATATCTGGTGGCCGCCGATGGCTTTGAGTGGTATCGCAACCTGTCGATCACGGATCCGGGCAACGCCGACGGAGTGATCACGGTGGGCTCTACGCATCGCACCGAGCCGCATCGCTACGGCGTCTCTTATTTTTCCAGCCGCGGCCCCACGGGCGATGGCCGCATGAAACCCGACCTGGTGGCGCCCGGGGAGAAAATTCAATCGGTGGTGCCGGGCAACCACTCGGTAGTTGCGTTGGACGGCACCAGCATGGCGGCGCCGCATGTCAGCGGCGCGGCAGCGCTCTTGATGGCCAGGCATCGAGAGCTGATTGGCAGGCCGCGCAAGATCAAGGAAGTGCTCTGCGCGTCGGCCACGGATTTGGGAAGGGAGCGCAGCTTTCAAGGCGCCGGCATGCTCGATGTGCTGCGCGCGTTGCAGGCTGTATAAGGAGGACGACAACATGATTTTCTCACTCGAAGCTCTGCAGGCAGGCACCGGCGATTGCCTAATTCTGCACTACGGCAATACCGCGAAACCGAAATTCATCGTCATCGATGGCGGTCCGCCAACCATCTACGATGGCTCGCTCAAGCCCCGCCTGCAGGCGATCCACGATAAGTTCATTCAGGACGCAAGCGACAAACTGCCTCTCGAAATGGTGATGGTCAGCCACATTGACGACGACCACATCCACGGCATTCTCGACTGGATGGAAGACATCGCCAGCGATGGCGCGGTCCCCTGCAACATCGCCACGCTCTGGTACAACAGCTTCGACGACATTCTGAAGAAGACGCCGGGCGGGCTGAAGACGCGTGTCGCCTCGCTGGCCGACGACCTCGCGGCCGGCGCTGCGCCGGATGGGCTCAGCGAGCCCATGGCGAAAGTCCTGGTCGCCAGCGTCGGACAGGGGCGGGAGTTGCGCGCTCAGGCCGAGGCACGAGGCATCGTTTTGAATGGCGGCTTCAAAGAATCGGGCGGTGGCCCGGGTCTGGTCATGGCGCCGGCGAAGGGCGATACCGCGATCACTCGCCCGGGCGGCCTCAAACTCCACGTCATCGGTCCCGGGCAGAAGCAATTGTCCGACCTGGAAGATTCGTGGATCAAAGATGTGCAGGCGCATCCGGACGCCGTGGTGGTGGCGAACTTCGTGGACCGCTCGGTACCGAATCTGTCGAGTATCGTGGTGGTGGCGGAGTTCCAAGGCAAGCGCATCCTGCTGACCGGCGATGCGCGCGGAGACTTTGTTCGCAACGGCCTCGAGACCGCCGGGTTCCTGGACCAGGACGGCAAGGCCCACTTCGACGTGATCAAGATGCCGCACCACGGCAGCAGCCGCAACATGCGCCTCGATTGGCTGCAGAATCTCACCGCGGACCACTATGTGATCTCCGCCAACGGTCAGTTCAGCAATCCGGATAAAGAGACGATCGAGTGGCTCTGCCAGGCGCGCGGAGACGACAAATACACGCTGCATTTGACCAACGAAAAGATGTTGGATCCCAAGACCGGCGCGGACGTCGGGGCGGAGGTGAAGGCGGCGCTGCACGAAAATCCCGGCGCGCACCGAGTGGTGGACTTCCGGAAGCCGGCGGCCGCGTCCGTGATCGCCAACCTGCTCGACCCGGTGACCTACTGACGCTGCCATGCCCAAGAACATCGTCATCTGCTGCGACGGCACCGGCAACGAATTCGGCAACCGCAACTCGAATGTGGTGAAGCTGTTCACCACGCTCGTACTCGATCCGAAGACGCAGGTGGCGTACTACGATCCGGGAATCGGCACCATGGGCGCCAACAACGCGCTCACCGCGCTCAGCAAATGGTTCACCAAAGTGCTGGGCCTGGCGTTTGGTTACGGGCTGCTCGACAACGTGGGCGACGCCTATCGCTTCCTGATGCAGAACTGGGAGCCGGGCGACCAACTCTATTTGTTCGGGTTCAGCCGCGGCTCGTACACCGTGCGCGTGCTGGCGTCGGTGTTGAACATGTTCGGCGTGCTGCCGCGCGATAACCAGCAGCTCACACCCTACATCCTGCGTTCGCTTAAGAACATGGATGACGAGGGCGAAGCGATCGCGCGGCGCTTCCAGACAGTGTTCGCGATGGAATGCAAACCGCACTTTGTGGGCGTATGGGACACGGTGAGTTCCGTAGGGTGGATTATGGAACCGTTCACCGCCCGCTACACCGCCTGTAACCCGGACATTCAGATCGGGCGGCATGCGATCTCGATCGATGAGCGGCGCTGCTTCTTCCGCCAGAATCTGTGGCGCCCTGTGCCGGCGAATCGGGATTACAAGCAGGTGTGGTTTGCCGGCGTTCACTCCGATATCGGCGGTGGCTATCCGGAAGAGCAGAGCGGCCTCGCCAAGGTCCCCCTGCGCTGGATGATTGCCGAGGCGGTGACCGCGGGCCTGATCGTGGACCCAAAGATGGTGGACGAGGTGCTCGGGATTACGCCGGGCAGTAAGTACGTGCCAGTGGACGCGTGTGGGATGCTGCACGATTCCATGTGCGGATTCTGGCCCGTGCTGGAGTATCTGCCGCGACGCCACTGGAACTCCGCAACCAAAAAGGTGGAGTGGATCCTCTATCGAAAACGGCCGCGCTACATCGGGGAGGATTCCACGCTGCATCAGGCCGTGCTGGATCGCCTTGCCTCTGTCAAAGCGGATTACCATCCGCCGAACCTGCCGGCGCAGTACAGCGTGGAACCCTGGTAGCTCAGCCAAGGCGTTAGTCTAGTCCATACCCGTCTCCATTCTCTATTACAATCAACTCATGACAAGGCGTGAACTTCTGGCAGCCGGCGCGGTACTCGCCGCGGGCGCGACCCGTTTGACGGGCGCAAAAACTCATATCGACAAGTCGCGCATCAGCGCCATCACGGACGAAATCGGCCTCAGCACGCTGGAGGCGATCGCCTTCGCGCACTACTACGGGATGACCAACGTCGAGATCCGTAACATCCCCGGCAAGCGCGAGTATTACCAGATGCCGGAAGCCGACATCAAAGCCGATGCCGACCTCTTCGCCAAAGAAGGACTCAAGGTGTCGTTCGTGAACACCGGGCTGCTCAAGTTCACCTGGCCGGGCACCGAACCGGCGCGCCGCCGTCCCGAAACCCCGGAGGCGCGCGACAAACGCATTGCCGCCGAAAAGTTGCGCTGGGACAATCGCATGGAAGATCTGCAGAAGGCCATCCGCTGCGCCCACATCATGGGCTGCGATAAGTTCCGCGTCTTCGCGGGCACTCGCGTGGAAAATCCCGCACCGCTCTTCCAGATGATCGCCGACACGTTAGGCGAAATGTCCAAGCTCGCGGAGAAGGAAAAGGTCTACCTGCTGCTGGAAAACGAGGGCTCGCAGAATATCGCCACGGCGCAGGAACTGGCCGACATCATGAAAATGATCCCGTCGAAATGGGTGGGCTTTAATTGGGATCCGCACAACGCCGTCGGTAAGGAGAAGGCCTATCCGGAGGGCTACAGCGTGCTACCCAAAGCGCGCATGCTGAATCTCCAGATCAAGGGCAAGGGCGTGATGCCGGACAGTCCCGAGAAGGAAGACTGGCGCGCCATTTTCGCCGCGCTGAACAACGATGGCTACGAAGGCAAGATCGGCCTGGAGACGCATCTGTTCGACGGCACGCTGATCACCGCGGCGCACAAATCGATGGACGAAATTATGAAAATCTGCCGCGAGGTCTGAGAATGCAAAAGACCTTCCTCGCCGCGTTCGGCATTGGCCTGGCCATCATCGCGCTGGCGGTGGGCGGCATCTTCGTGATGCAACGGGGCGACCGGATTGAGCTTCCGGGCAAGATTCTCAAGGTGCGTACCGCGGAACTGGATCAGGACAGTTCCATCGCGGTGATCGATTTCCGAATCACCAACCCCTCCGACGTGCAGTTCGAAGTGCGTACGGTCACGGTGGAGATGGAAGACAATCAGGGCAAGAGCTACCTGGGCCAATCGGTCAGCGAAATGGATGCGATCCGGCTCTTCGAAGGGCTGCCGGTGCTCGGTCCAAAATTTAACAAGACCCTGCTGATGCGCGAGCGACTGGGCTCGCGCGGGTCTGCCGACCGCATGATCGCCGCGCGCTTTCAGGCGCCGCTCTCTATGATCGATG
>JBDTPR010000398.1:0-6386 GCA_039932635.1 Candidatus Solibacter sp. | reverse complement strand
CGTTCCACCGGGGTGAATCGGCGGGCTGCGACCTTCTCGGCGGGTATCGCGCCCTCGCCGCGCAGAAAGGTGAGTAGGTGGCTAAGGGCGGCGGCATCGCCTCGGGATGGGCGAGCCTGCCGTACACGATATCGCAAATACCGAGGTGGATGTTCAGATGTGATGCTGCGCAGCGCGACTCCCTGGTGTTTCAGCCATTGGCTAAAACACGTGCCGATAAAAACCTGCCGGTGAATCGAATCCGGGGCATACCCCTGTTCGCTCAAAGACACTGCAAACCGCTTGATATACGCTGCAAGCGGGCCTTCCGGTGCTCGTAACAGGACCACCTGGCCGTCAATGCTGAACTTCACAGTAAACTCCTTTCCCCTAAAGGGCTGAGGAGTTCATACTATGTCGCTGCAGACGAGCTCGTTCGCCTCAAAATACGGGGCCAGCACGCCGCGACAAGACATAGTCCGGAAGGGTAGATAGTGTCGAATGATGTGGGGAGAAACGTGCTTGCCGGAGAGGCTGGGGCATGCCGGCGTCGCAGTTCGGACGGCGGATTGAAGGATGTAGTTCACTCCATCTCGGGACAAAGGGCCGCCTCGAGCATTCGGAAACGCTGGCGATTCCGGCGATGGAGCGCTGGCCTCGAGCCAGGTTTTCAGCGTCCGTGCCGTCCTGGGCCAGACCGGTACCTTTCGCTCTTTACGGCCTTTGCCGTGGATTTCAAGAAACGACATGGAGCCGATTTGGATGTGCCGGCGCTGGAGCCCCGCGACCTCGGAAACCCGCGCGCCGCTGTTGTACATCGTCAGCAGCAGGGCGTAGTCGCGCTGGCCAGTTCTCTGGGTCCGATCCGGCGCCGCCAGCACGGCATCGATCTCGGGGCGTGTCAGATATCCCACCAAGCGGCGGTCCGTCCGCTTCACCGGAATCGCCAGAACGCGTGTTGCAAGATTGACGCTGGCGGGATCGCGCAAGGCGACCAGACGGAAGAAGGCCCGAATCGCAGCCAGACGCAGATTGCGGGATCGGACGCTGTTGCGCCGGTCCTTTTCCAGATAGTCGAGAAACTCCAGGATGGCCGGCGCGTCGAGATCATTGACGGAGAGAACCGATGGCGCCTTACCCTTGGTCCGGCGTAAAAACTCCAGCAGCAGCCGAAACGTATCGCGATAGCCATCGACCGTTTGTGGGCTGGCGAGGCGATGCGAGATCAGGTGCTCGGTGAAGAATGCCTGAAGCAGTGGGGCCAACGCGGTTGGTGCCGAGGTCTGCGGAATCATTGCGCACCTCCTGGGTTGGCGTAGCCTTCGAATATCGAGGCTGCGGCGCTCAGCAACTCGGGCGCGGCCGTCAGATAGTGGTATGTCTGAGCGGGACCCACGTGGCCCAGGTATACGGCGAGATTGGGGAGCAGAGAACGGACATCCGATCCGGCGCGGTACCACATGAGCAGGCACCGAACGGCGAAGCTGTGCCGCAGGGAATGCCACGCTGGACCGCGGCGGCCCTGATTCTTCGGAACGCCGACAGCACGGATGATCTGCTTGAAGTAGCATTGCGCGATTGGATACCGTAGAGGCTTATTGGGTCGCAGGAGAAACAGCGCTTCCGGCTTGTCACCGGCGATCTTGTGCCGTTCGTCGAGGTAGATCCGCAGGTTCCGGGCGGTGCTGGGGTGGACCGGTACGAACCGCGACTTGCCGAACTTGGTGTTGCGAATCTCCAGATGGGGCGGATCGACATCCAAATGCAGGTCGCCCAATGTCAAACGTAATGCTTCTCCGATGCGGAGCCCCGTGCTGGCGAGCAGGCCGATCAGAGTCTCGAATGTGATCTGCTTCAGACATCCGGGTTCCCACACGGTTCGCGTAGTCTGTTGCATTCGCACGATCTCGTCATCGGAGTACAGGTACGGCCTGGGCCGCCGTTCCTCGGCGAGCAGGCCGGATGCGGGAATCTCGGTATCCGGCAGAAATGCCTTCAAATAGATTAGAAAGTGCCTGGCGACAGTCAGGCGCTGGACCTGGCCACAACGTCCGCAGAGTGGCGAAGCGGAGACGGCCCACTCAAGTGCCATCGCGGCGCGGACCGGCCCGGAGGAATCCTGCGATTCCAGGAATCGGACGAACTGCTGCAGCAGGCTGCTTTCTACACGGAACTTGAAGCCGAGCGCTTTGCGCAGTTCGGCGTATCTCTCTGCGTGAATCTGCAGGTGGAGGTGCTTCATTCGACACCTCCCGGCCAGGCGATGGCGACCCGCGCCAATGAAGGGAGATCCAGCTTGGCGTAAATGGCCGTGGATTCCAGGGATCGATGGCCGAGAACATCGGCAATCTCTTTGAAGGTCGTGCCCTGACAAACCATGTGCGTGGCGATGGTGTGCCGGAACACGTATGCACCCGGACGATGACTGATAACGCCAGCTTGCTGGAGAACTGCTTGAGTGATGCCGGTGAGAACCACCGAGGATGCCAGCGGTTCGTGTGGTGGGCACAGGTTGAGGAAGATCCGGCGATGCGGGCTGGTTGGCCGCCCCTCCTTGAGATAGCGCACCATCGCCTCGCCGGCATCCTGGGGCAAGGGTAGGACACGTTCGCGGCGGGTCTTGCCGGCGCGGATCAAGACGCTACCCGCTCGCCAGTCGATATCGTCCAACTGAAGCCTCACCACCTCGCCGGCCCGAAGGCCGAGTCGGGCCAAAAGCAGAATCATGGCTCGGTCTCGCAATCCTTTGGGGGTCGGATCAACTGGAATAGTCAGAACGCGATTCAGTTCCTCAGTGGTCAGAAATCGTGGCAAAGCGGCATGCGTCCACTGGCGCACACGCGGAACAGCGTACTGCAGATGATCCGGGGTCAAGCCGGCCCCAGTGAGGAATCGCAAGAAGACCAAGACAGCGTCGCCGGGATCCTTCCGGCACGTTGGCGCCCGCTTCTCGGCACGAGTTTGAACGAATGTTGCCACGTGCTCGGCCCGGATCTGGGTGAAGTCAGGATCGCTTTTGCCGAAGATCGCCCGCAACAGCCCGCGGGCAAAACCGAGGCAGTTCTTCCGCGTGCCTGCGGCAACACCGCCACGCGATCCAGATGCTGGTCGAAAGCCTGTAGCCAATGTTCTGCGCCTCTGCAAGGAGACGGCACGGCCTGCACCTGCGCCGGCGTTACACCCTGACAACGCAGCAACTCGATTAGCCGGGGCAAGCCGCGTGAGTTATGGGGGCGGTATCCCTTGGCCCGCGATGGGCCTTGACACCGGTGCATCGCCTCGGTGTAGCGCGCCACAACCGTCTCGGTGACGTGGTCGATAGGAATCTTCTGTTCGGCAAGCCAACAACCGAAGGCGTCGCTGTTCCTCAACTGCCGGCGGATGCTCTTTCGAGAATAATGTTGCGCTTCAAGCTCGGCGGCCAGCGCGTCCAAATACGGGATCATGATCCCAGCCCGCATCCGTTGCAGGACTGCGGGTTGGGTGAAGTAGCGTGCGATCAAGTCTTCTCCTGCCGGCCCAGTTGGCCGGACGGAAAAGGATCGCAGGATTATGCCGAGTAGCGCAACTGCGGGATGCCCGTCAACGCGGGCCGCAAATCGGTTCGGAAGTGGTCACGCGGCATAATCTGGAACTCGGCATAATCTCTCTTGGACTAAACCGCTGCGCGGTATTCGCGTAGCATCAGCAGTTCAACGCAAAGGGCCCGCGCTTTCGAACCTGACGCCAGCCTTCCTCCGAGAACTCCGATGCGAAAGCATGGAGTGGTTGCTCGCAGCACATTCCACTTCGTAAAGGAGCTTTCTCATGACATCCCTTCGGCAACGCATGACCGAAGACATGCAGGTGCGGAATCTCGCACTGAACACGCAAACTTCCTACGTGCAACAGGTGTCCCTGTTTGCGCGGCACTTCGACAAATCACCGGAACAACTCGGCCCGGAGGACATCCGGGCGTACCAAGTCTATCTGACCAACGAGAAGAAGTTGGCGCCTGGCTCCGTGCTCATCGCCGTCGCCGCACTGCGATTTCTCTACAAGGTGTCCCTCAAGAAGAGTTGGACCTTCGCGGACGCCATCCCGGCGCCGAAGAAGCCGCAGAAACTGCCGGTGGTCCTGAGTCCGGAGGAAGTCCTCCACTTTCTGAACTGCGTGGGCAGCAGCAAACATCGGGCGATTCTGACGACCTGCTACGCTGCGGGCCTGCGCATTTCCGAGGTCATCTGTCTGAAGCCCACCGATATCGACAGTCAGCGCATGGTCATCCGCGTCGAGCAGGGCAAGGGGCAGAAGGACCGGTATGTCATGCTCTCGCCCAAGCTACTGGAAATCCTTCGCGACTGGTGGCGGATCGCCAAGCCTAAGCCATGGCTCTTTCCTGGCGATATTCCGGGCGGCCACATCCAGAGGGAGGCCGTCGAGTTGATGTGCCAGAAGGCGCAGCGACGGTGCGGTATTGCCAAACCCATCACGCCTCATTCTATGCGCCACGCCTTCGCGGTCCATCTGCTGGAATCCGGCACCGACGTGCGCACCATTCAACTTCTGCTGGGACACCGCAGCCTGGCCACCACCGCCCGCTATCTACGGATCGCCACCACCAAGGTGTGCGCCGCCACCAGTCCCCTCGACCTGCTTCCGCGGCCACTTGCTCCTGAGCCGAAGCCCGTCGCACCCCAACACTTCTGAGTGCCGGCCGATGGATCGCCCGAAGTTCGAAGTGGCGGACGTGTTCCGCCGCTACGGCGCCGCCTATCGTCTGCAGCACGGCGCTTCGCTGTCTGTCGCGCAGCGCCGCGTGATGACTGCGATTGAATCCTGCCGGACCGCCGTCCTCGGCGGTCATCTCGAGCGCTGCGACCAGTGCGGCCATGAGCGCAACGCTTACAACTCGTGTGCCAATAGGCACTGCCCAAAGTGTCAGTCGCTGGCCCGCGCGGAATGGATTCAAAACCGTCGCGCCGAACTTCTCGACACTCAGTATTTCCACGTGGTCTTTACGCTGCCGGAACAGATTGCCCCGATTGCCTACCAGAACAAAAAGGTGGTCTACGGCATTCTGTTCCGCGCCACCGCCGACACCTTGCGCACCATCGCCGCCGATCCCAAACACCTCGGCGCCGAGATTGGTTTCTTCGCCGTGCTCCATAGTTGGGGGCAGAACTTACTTCACCATCCCCACCTGCATTGCGTCGTCCCCGGCGGTGGCCTGTCCGCTGACGGTACGCAGTGGATTTCCTGCCGACCCGGATTCTTCCTGCCCGTGCGAGTGCTCTCCCGTTTATTCCGGCGGCTGTTTCTGGAATATCTGCTCAAAGCTTTCGATGCGGGAAAACTGCATTTCTTTTCCTCCCTGGAGCCGCTGCACGAGCGGTCCGCCTTCTTACGGCATTTGGCTCCCACACGCCAGACGGAGTGGGTAGTCTACGCCAAGCGCCCATTCGCCGGGCCCGAGCAGGTGTTGGATTACGTCGGCCGGTACACCCACCGGGTGGCCCTCTCCAACAATCGCCTGCTGGACATCGACCAGGGCAAGGTCACCTTCCGCTACAAGGACTATCGCCAGGAGAGCCGGCAGAAGACCATGACGCTGGATGCGGAGGAATTCATCCGCCGCTTTCTGCTGCACGTATTGCCCGCTGGGTTTCAGCGCATCCGCTACTACGGCTTTCTCGGCAACCGCTACCGTGAGGAGAAACTGGCACGCTGCCGCCAGCTCTTAGGCATGGCTGCCTGTGCATCACCAGCACCAGAGGCCAGCCGGGATTACCGGGACCGCTGTGAAGAACTCACTGGCTCTTCGCTGCGACAATGTCCTATCTGCCACCAGGGTCGAATGGCAGCAGTGGCCATTCTGCTCCCCACTCCCTACCGGCAGACGGCGGTCACGGACACTTCATGAAGACTCGCTCTCCAAAATTCGCCGGCAGTACCGCGGACCAACCCGGCTTGGCCACGCCAGAGGGCGGGTGTTGCCACATCAACGCCGACACCCATCCGCAACGAACTTCCAGCGTCCACCAAGTTGCTCATGGCCTCTCGGTGGGGAAATCCCAAGGGCCCGTAACCCACTTTCTCATCGTCGCGGGCCAGATATTCACTTCACCCGACTCTGACACACCAATCAACACACATAAGGCGGACATCCTACCGCGGCTCAGTCCAATCCATTTTTAGCCCACCGCCGCGGCCCCCAAGTTTCTCCGTCAACCTCCGGCTTTCTACGGCCGCGCCGCCGGGCTAAAAATGCTCTGCATAACTTCTCTCTCCGAGTTATACTGGGGTTCCTCTTGGGGAGCCACACTTCTGTGTTACGAACTCCCCACCGTCGTTTTGGTTAACAGCAGCGGTTCCGGACTCGCCCATATCCCAAACATTTCTTAGGAACTTGCCGGTGCCGACCTGGC
>JBDTPR010000397.1:0-6390 GCA_039932635.1 Candidatus Solibacter sp. | reverse complement strand
GGGGGTGGACTATTCCCAGCTTCACATCAGGCGGATCGCGTTTGCCCGGGATGCTCTGTTCGGTCCGGGCCACTTCCTGCCCGCCTGGTATCCGCACGAATTGCTGGGAACTCCGTTTCTGGCGAATCTTCAAAGCTTTCCCTGGATTCCCACCCGTCTCATCCTACTTTTATTCGATCCCCTGTCAGCCTTCGCCGCGGGAGTCGTAATCGCCTCCCTTCTAGCGGCGCTCTTCACCTACCTGTTCTGCAGGCGAGTGGGCCTCACCCACATCGGTGCGATGGCGGCCGGCTGGACATTTGCCTGCGCCGGCTTCTTTTCGTCGCGGGTCATGGTCGGGCACCTGCCTCTTCTGGAGGCGTACCCCTCGCTCCCATTATTGCTGTGGCTGGCCGACCGCGCCATCGCACCCGACCGCGCCCGTCATGCGGCGCTCGATCTGGCACTCCTGGCAGCGGCAGGCGCGGCGACTTCCGTCGCGGGGCATCCGCAGTTGCCCGTTTACTCGCTGACGGCCGCCGTACTTTACAGTCTGTGGCGAGGCCGGGGACCGCGGCGCATACGCGCGCTCCTCACCTTAGCGCTTGGCCTGGGAACTACCGCCGCGGTCTGGTGGCCCATGCTGCAATTGATCCGGCGCAGTACGCGAATCCTCGACCTGGCGCGTCCCGATAACGACATCGCCATGCCGTACGCCCGCCTGTTGTCACTGCTCTGGCCGGCAATCGATGGGTGGCCGGACATTATGGAACTGCACGGCCAGAAAGCGTTCGATGGCTATCCCACCGAAGCTTATTTTTGGGACACGTGTTCGTACGTCGGCCTGATTCCCGTAGCGGCGGTGCTGGTCCTGGCCATGCGATCCGTGGCAAAGAGGAGACCGCCGGCGATGCCGTGGGCTTTCCTGGCGTTATTGGGCGGCGGCGCTTTGGTGTTCTCCCTTCCCCTGACCGAACCGCTCCGGGCATTGATTCCAGGGACACTCCTCCGAAGTCCGGCGCGCCTGCTTTATCTATCCACCTTCGCCGCCGCGGTCGCCTTCGGGTATTGCGTAAGCGAACTCCTGAGGAGCAGCGCCCGATCCAGGCATGCGATTGTCGTGTTCGGCCTGCTCTTCCACCTACTCGATCTCGGAGGCTTCTCGCGCAGGTTCATCGAGACCGTCCACTGGCCGGTCTTCGGGACCAAAGCCTTCGATGGGATTCTGTCCCGCGAACTCCACGGCGGACGAGTTGCCGCCGAGGATCGGCTGGCGAACTACGATGACGTCGGCTTCTTCGATTCGCTGATGCTGGCAAACCCATACCGTGCGGTATTCGGCAGTGCGGGCGAACCGGCAGACTACAATAACCAGCAACTTGACGGCTCGGAACTGCCGATTCCCGCGCTGCAGATTGCCGGCGTCGGCTTCGTGATCACACCGGCCGAACGGTCCGATCTGGAACTGACAAGCAAGGCGGAAGGCGACCACCTTTATCGCGTGCCGGATCCGGTGCCGCGAGCCGCGTTTTTCGCCAGGGACAGTGTCGCCTACCGGCCGAGCGCCCAACTGCTCGACGAGTTTCTCCGGGAGCCGCGGCGCGACCGTCTGTTGCTCCCCCTGGAAGCTGAGTCCCACCTACCCGCGACCGGCGCGTCAGCCGACCGGGGCGTCGTCACGTACGCCCGGCCCTCGAGCGATGAAATCCGTCTGGAGAGTGAGTCGGGCCAAGCCGGCTTCGCGCACGTGTTGGAGTCCTACGACCCGGGTTGGAGCGCCGAAGTGGACGGCAAGAATGCCGCGGTCCTGCTCGCCAACGGTTTCAGCATGGCGGTGCCGGTCGCGCCGGGGAGGCATGCGATCCTCTTGCGTTACCGGACTGTGGGGCGCACAACCGGCTGGGCACTTTCCTTCCTGAGCGCGGGCCTGTTGCTAATCTTGATTTGGACCACGCGCCCGGTTCCTCATTTGCGCCCCGATCCGACACCGTAACCTTATGCTCGATCCAAGAACTGTCTCCGCCCTCGCCCGCGGGTTTACTGACGCCACAGACGGCCAGGCATTGAAGAGCCTCGAACTCATTCTCCAACTGCTCGACTGTTCGCCGGAGCCATTTTCCCGCGATCATTTCACTCCGGGACACATTACCACCAGCGGTATGGTGCTGGCTCCCGGCCGCCGCCGCGTTCTGCTGGTGCATCACCGTCGCCTGGAGCGCTGGCTGCTCCCCGGCGGACACGTGGAACCGGGCGACGCCACGATCGCCGATGCGGCGCGCCGCGAGGTGGTGGAGGAGACCGGCGCGGTGCTGGGCGCACGGGCCATGCTCGCTGGAGCCGATGTCCACGGGATCCCGGCGAAGCGCGGCGAGCCGTACCACCTGCATCACGATCTGCTCTTCGCGTTCGAAGCTTTGGGGGAAGAAATTCAAGTCTCCGAGGAGTCGCACGCCGTGGCGTGGTGCTCTCCGGACGAATTCGACAAATACGGGATTCCCGATAATGTGCGCCGGGCGTGGGCCCGCGTCGTCACATAAAGTATTGCCTGCGGCCGTAGACAATGTCGCCGAAGCCGCGGATGAATTTCATCTCGTCCTCGGGTAGCGGGCCCTTGCGGATTTCGGCCAGGTTCTGCTGGAACTGCTTCAGGTTTCCCGGAGCCATCAGGCACACGTGGACGGCGGGGTTCGACAGCACGAAGCGGTAGCAGAGGCCGGCGGTGGGCACGCGTTCTGTGCGCGGATACCCCTTCGGCGCGCGGAGCAGGGAAGTCCAACGGGTCGCGGTGAAGCTGATCACGGCAGGATTGGACTCGGGCAGGTGCGGGAAGATTTCGGTCTCGGCGCCGATGTGGGCAGCGTTGTAGCGAATCATCATGGCATCGAGCGTGCCTTCGCGCGCCAACTCCGCTGCAAATTTGCGATCGTGCGTGGAGATGCTGACGCCGCGCACCAGGCCGCTCTCGCGGATGGCCTGCAATTCGTCGCGCACTTGCGTGGTGAAGTGCGCGCGCCGCGTGACTCCCAGGAAATGGAACACGTCGATGTAGTCCGTGCGCAACTGGCGCAAGCGGCGCTCCAGTGTCCGGCGCAGATTCTGATGCCCCCAGATGTAGTTGTAGGCGCCGGTGGCCAGCACGTACTGATCGCGGCGCCCGAGCAGCGTCTCGCGCAGGACGCTGGTCATGTGCGTGTCGAACCCGAAATAGAGAAAGTAATTGAGGCCTTCGTCGAGCGCTTTGAAAACGGTTTCGCGACCGGGGCGGTAGCTTGCGGAAAGACCAATCCGACAAACGGGCGTGCCGATTTTTCCAAGCGGCACGCGCAGAAAGTCCTGCGTCATCAGATCCCAGTATAGATCCGGCTACAATTAGGTTCGGAGCCATGAAGACCTTCACAATCGCGGTGATCGCCGGCGACGGGGTGGGCACGGAAGTCATCCCGCAGGCGAAGCGCGTTCTGGAAAAGAGCGCGCAGAAGCACGACGTCACATTCTCGTTCCAGGATTACGATTGGGGCGCCAACCACTATTTCCGGTGGGGGCGCATGATGCCGCAGGGCGCGATCGATTTGCTGCAGACGTGCGACGCGATCCTGTTGGGCGCGGTGGGGCATCCCGAAATTCCCGATCACACGACGCTGAACGGCCTGCTTCTGCCCATCCGGCGGGCGTTCGATCAGTACGCGAATGTGCGTCCCGCGTACCTCTATCCGGGAGTGGAATCGCCTCTGGCGCGGCCGAAAGGCGGCGACATCGATTTCGTCGTGGTGCGCGAGAACACGGAGGGCGAGTACGCGCAGGTGGGCGGCTTCGTGTATCACATGCAGCCCGAGGAGATCGCGGTGCAGACGTCGATCTTCACGCGGCGCGGCATCGAGCGGATCGTGCGCTTCGCGTTCGATATGGCGGTGAAGCGGAATAAGAAGAAGCGGGTGACGTCGGTGACGAAGTCGAATGCGCAGGGCTACAGCATGGTGCTGTGGGACCGCACGTTCGAGGAAGTCGCGGCGGAGTATCCGCACGTGGAGACCGAGAGCCTGCTGGTGGACGCGGCGGCGATGAACTTCATCCGCCGGCCGGAGAGCTTCGATGTGGTGGTGGGATCGAATCTGTTCGCCGACATTCTGAGCGACATTTCCGCGATCCTGGTGGGCAGCATGGGACTGGCGGCGAGCGCCAATCTGGATCCGCTGCGGCGCTTCCCGTCGATGTTCGAGCCGGTGCACGGGTCGGCGCCGGATATCGCGGGGAAGGGAATTGTGAATCCGCTGGCGACGATTCTCAGCGGCGCGATGATGCTCGACCATCTCGGCATGGCCGACGCCGCGCGTGAAGTGGAGGCGGCAGTGGCCGCGGTGCTGGCGGAGGGCAGCGTGCGCACGCCCGATCTGGGCGGACGCAGCAGTACCGAAGAGGTCACGGAGGCGGTCCTGGAGAAACTCGGCTAGTGGCGAAGGAGAGTTCGGGGCGCCACGCGTTTCTGGTATTCGCGGGCATTCTGTTAAGCCGCCTCATGGGCCTGGTGCGGCAGAGCGTATTCAGTGCCTACTTTGGCCTGCTCGACGAGGCGGATGCGTTCAACGCGGCGCTGCGCGTCCCCAATTTCCTGCAGAATCTGTTTGGCGAGGGCGTACTGTCGGCGTCCTTCATCCCCGTGTACGCGCGCTTGCTGGCGAAGGGCGAGGACGAGGAGGCGGACCGGGTCGCGGGCGCGGTGGGTGCAATTCTGGCGATGAGTTCATCGGTGATTGTGATGCTCGGCGTTGTGTTGACGCCGTATCTGATGTGGGCGATCGCGTGGGGGTATGATGGTCCGAAACGCGAACTGACAATCCTGCTGGTTCGTATTCTGTTTCCTGGCGCCGGATTGCTGGTCTGCTCCGCGTGGTGCCTCGGGATACTAAACAGCCATCGCAAATTCTTTCTCTCCTACACCGCTCCCGTGGTGTGGAATCTCGCGATGATTGGCACGATCCTGGCGTTTCGCGATTCCTCGCTGCACGATCTCGCGATCAAACTCGCGTGGGGCACGGTGCTGGGCGGCGCCCTGCAATTCGGCGTGCAGGTGCCGATGGTCTTGCAGTTAACGCACCGGCTCAGGTTGCGCCCGGAGGTTCACTCGCCGCACGTGCGTGAAGTGCTCAAGAATTTCGTGCCGGTGGCAGTGAGCCGCGGCGTCGTTCAAATCAGCGCGTACGTGGATCAGTTGCTCGCCTCTTTCCTGGGCACGGGCGCGCTGACCGCGATGACCTTCGCGCAGTCGATCTACGCGCTGCCCGTGAGTTTGTTTGGCATGGCCGTGTCGGCGGCGGAATTGCCGGCGATGTCGAGCGCGGTGGGCACGGACGCGGAGATCGCGGTGCATCTGCGCAAGCGTTTGAACGCCGGCTTGCGGCAGATCGCGTTTCTCATCGTCCCCTCGGCGATGGCGTTCTTCGCGCTCGGCGATGTGATTGCAGCGGCGTTGTACCAGCGCGGAAAATTCACCCACGCGAATGCCGAGTACGTATGGGGAATCGTTGCAGGCTCGGCGGTGGGGCTACTGGCTTCCACGCTGGGACGGTTATACTCTTCCACCTATTACGCATTGCGCGACACGCGAACGCCACTGCGCTTCGCTACGCTGCGCGTCGCGCTGACGATTGGATTGGGGTACTTGTGCGCGCTGCCGCTGCCGCGCTGGTTGGGCGTCGATCCACTGTGGGGCGCGGCGGGGTTGACCGCGTCGGCGGGAGTTTCGGGATGGGTCGAGTTCACGCTGCTGCGGCGGACCTTGAATGCGCGGATTGGGACGACAGGGGTGCCGATCGGGTTGGTGGCGCGTTTGTGGGGGGCGGCGGCGGTGGGCGCCGCGGTGGCCTGGACGATCAAGTTGTCGCTTGGGCGCGTACATCCGGCGATTGCCGGCGCTGTGATTTTGGCGCCGTATGGGCTCACGTATTTTGCGGTGACATGGCTGCTGCGCGTGGAAGAGTGCGGGGCGATGTTTGCGCGCGTGGGGCGGCTCAGGCGATAGGCCCTTGTGGGCGGCCACAATTGGCCGCCCCACAACTCTATTTGCCTGGCGTGCGCAAGGCGATTCCCAGGTCTCGCAGCGCTTTATCCGGCACTGCCGCCGGCGCATCCGACATCAGATCGGTACCACGCGTCGTCTTGGGGAACGGAATGACCTCGCGGATCGAGTTCTCGCCCGCCAACAGCATGACCATGCGGTCCAGGCCGAGCGCGATGCCCCCGTGTGGCGGAGCGCCATACTCCAGCGCGTCGAGCAGGTACCCGAAGCGGCGGCGGGCTTCGTCATCGCTGAAGCCGACGGCCTCGAAGACCTTCGTCTGAATGTCGCGGCGGTGAATACGAATCGAGCCCGAGCCCAATTCCACGCCGTTCAATACCAGGTCGTAGGACTTGGCG
>JBDTPR010000396.1:0-6403 GCA_039932635.1 Candidatus Solibacter sp. | reverse complement strand
GAACGCTCCCTCACGGTCGCGGCTCTGATGGGGTTCACAATAATTCGCGGCTTCTGAGGAAGCGGTTGTCTCTACTTGGTAATAATCTCGCGCACCAGAGCGTACGCCGCATCGCGCTGCTTGATGCCGATGGAGAAATCGCGGCGGCCCGACGCTGGGATCTTAGCGATCACGGCGTTCACCGCACCTACCTGCGAACCTGCCGAATTGGTCAGGTCGATCACCAGTTCCGCCCCAGCGATTTCGCGCTTGCCGGTATTTTGAATGACGCCCGTGACACGGGAATTCGACACTACAATCTCGATCACCTGAAGGTCCGTCGTCGGCGCCATCTTGCCATCCTTGCCTACGTCGGGCAGGACTTTGGCCGTGATTTCACCGGCGTCCGTTTGTGTCACCGGCTTCGGCTCGGGCGGGTCCACTATGTAAAGCGCAATTCCGATCCCGGCTACCAGAATCAGGCAGGGGATGCCTATGAGGCTCCATGCTTTGAACTTCTGAGCGGTGGTGCGGTTGGTGAGATAAAGCGGATCGTTGGGCGCCGGGCCACCGGCGAGCAGACGTTCGACGCTCCCCTGCAAGGGCCCCAGCCACTTCGGCGCCTGCTTGGGAGCCGTGGCGGGTCCGCCCGAGGGCTTCAGGCCTGTATACGCAATCGACTCCAGGAATTCGCGGATGCGCTTCATCATGTTGCTGTTCACCGCTAGTATAGCGTGCGCCATCAGACAGGGACCTCCGGTTGGAGGTGTTTCGGATGCTAACTTCCAGAAGCGCCGTGACCCGCGAGCAGGGTTTCCAGGGCGCGCAGGTTGTTGGGACGGCCCATCACGATCAGATAATCGCCGCCTTGTACCGCGGTGTCGGCTGGCGGGTTGAAGATCATTGCGCCGCTCTCCTTGCGTATGGCCATGACGATGACGCCGACCTCTTTGCGAAGCTGCATATCCTTAATAGAGCGCGACACCATCTCGCTGGAGTTGGCGACGCGAACCTGTTCGATGGCGATGTCCTCGCCTACATCTTTGGTCGTGAAGTCGAGGAATTGGACCACGTGCGGGCGGAGCAGGGATTGGGCCAGCCGGTGTCCGGTCATGGAGTAGGGGGCAAAGACGGCGTCGGCCCCGGCGCGCCGCATTTTGGCTTCGGCGCCTTCCTCGGCGGCGCGGGTGGAGACGTAGATTTTGGGATTCAGACCCTTGGCGGAGAGCAGGACGAAGAGGTTGTCGGCGTCGGTGGCGAGGGCGGCGACCAGTCCGCGGGCGCGCTCAATGCCGACCAGGTGCAGCGTCTCGTCGTGAGTGGAATCGGCGGCCACCGCAAGCATGCCGGCGAGCATGGCGCGCTCCACGCGGTCGGGGTCGATATCGACGACGACGAAGGGGACTCCGGCGTGCTGCAGTTCGCTGGCAGCGCCGCGGCCAACCCGCCCGTAGCCGCAGATGATGTAGTGGTCCTTGAGGTTTTCGATCATGCGTTTGTTCCGCCGCTTGCCAATGGCGTCACCGAACTCGAGTTCGATGATGGTCTGGGTCATGGCGCCGATGGCGATAAAGATGGTGGTGACTCCGAAGACGATGAGGAAGGAATTGAATACCCGGCCCGCGTGCGAAAGTGGATGGATCTCCATGTAGCCCACCGTCGTCATGGTGGTGAGGGACATGTAGAAAGCGTCGAATACGGGGTATCCGGCGATGAAGGTGAAGCCGACGGTGCCGATTGTTAGGGTGGTGACGATAGCGACGACGATGAAGAGAAAGCGCCGCGTAAGCCGAGTCATGGAGATCTACAAGTATAGCGGCATGCGCCGCAGACGGGAAAATTGGGAATGCGGCGAAGTGTCTGATAAACTGATAGAGACCCGTCACGCAATATCCCCTTCAAGGGCCGGTAGCTCAGTTGGTAGAGCATGTGACTTTTAATCACAGGGTCGCGGGTTCGAGTCCCGCCCGGCTCACCAGTTTTAGAATTAATAGCTTACAGCCAAAACTTGATTCGTGCGTGTAATCGGTGTGTAGTAGTGGGCAGACGTTGTTGGAAAGACGTAAGCCTAATGCTGACACTGTATAAACGCCACCAAGAAATGCGCCGAGTCCCGCATGCAAGGTGGAGCCGAGAAGAGCATTGCCGAGGTGCGTGCCGATCGGGGATACCGCCGCTGTAGCTGCCCTATTCATGCCGAGGGCACCTACGGATCGATGGGTTCAATTCGCCAGGCAACCGGCGAAGTAAAATTCCCTATAGCCGAGGTGCGCGGAGCACCAGCGTGAAAGTCGCAGTGGGATCGGCTGGCGCGGTCAGCTTCACTCTGGCCAAGCGCGGACGCGCCACCATAGCACGCGATCGTGTCTGCAACGACCACTCGATTCGCGCGTCAGCACGGACGGGAGTTCAGGAGGCATCATAATCAGCCGAGGCGGACTGAACGGTGATGCGAGCGACCCGCGAATTGCGCTACGTCGCGATTTTAGGACGTCCTCCGCTGCTTCAGTCGTCGCGTGAGAGAGGGGAGGGAGTCGCAATGGCAGGGATCGTTAGTTGGGGCTCTTTCGAGAGGCGTCGCGGAGAATCCAGTCCGCACCCTTTTCGCCAGTCGAGAGCACAAGTTCATCCACGTCGAAATTCGTCCAGTTGCTGTAAGGGTCGCATGCTACCGTGAATACATTCCTGCCCGCCTTCGGGGCCGGCATTGCTCCCTTGGTTTCCGATATCATCGCTCCGTCCAGGTAAAAACGCTGTCGGGACAAGGAGGCAGAGTACGTAAAGGCGATGTGATGCCAAATCCCTGATTTCCAATCCGTGATGCTGCCGCCGCCAGCCCCGGCGAACTTATGTCCCACCACAGATCCACAGTAGAATCCACCGAGGGTGCTTCCCGACACAAGGAACTGATCCCCGCTGGGGCTGTCATACAGCAGCAAGGCGTGGTTGTATTTCTTGAAAACGGGGTCATCCCCGTCTACTTTCGGTGAGATCCACATCTCGATGGAGCCAGTATCAAACCGGAGGATATTGGCGAGCGGGTATTTCAGTGTCCCACCCTTTCCCACAGACACGGCCTGTCCCCATTTGCCTGGAACAAAAGAGACGGATTTCGACTCCACCGCATTGATGCCGTTGCTGCTTAGAGAGCCGTCAAAATGGAATACGGCGACCTCTTTGATCGATGGATCGACGCCGCCCCAAAACACGGGCGCCGAACCAGACATCCGCATCGTCGCCAGGGTGCCTCGTTTCAAGGCCCATTCCTCTGCCGCGGTCTTGAGTGCCGGATTGCCGCTCGTCACGAAATCCTGAGCCATTTCGTCGTTCCCGACGCTCATCAGTGCGCTCACCAAACGAGATTGACTGGCCGGGAGGCCGGCGCGAATGAGATAGCGGTACGCAGCAAGGGTGAACTCAGGTCCCGGTTCTTTAAGAGTTTCGTCGATAACCGCGGCGGCGCTTTCATCCTGAATTTCGGACAGCACTTTCAGCGCGATCAAACGAGCGTTCCTGGTTTTCTCGTTACGTATCACTTCGATCAGTGGATTGACCGCCAGTGGTCCCAGGGCGATCAGCGCCGTCGCGGCCCCTGCCCGGGTTTCCGACGAACGGAGGGATTCGATCAGGACAGGAATTGCGTTCTGACCGAATGCCAGCAAGGCGGTTAGCGCTTCGGCCTTCGGCATCGCTTTAACCAGCGACTCCATCGCGCGTACATCGCCGACTTTCGCCAGGCTCATCGTGGCGGCGAAGCGAAGCTTCGGTCCCTCCGCAGGGTTGTTCACCAGGCTCCATAGCAAGTCCGCGCCCTCCTTCGTCTTGTTGTGGTCCAAGGCGGTTACTGCGGCAATTTTAACGGGTTCCGAGTCTTCCTTGAGCGCGATGGCCAAGACCGTGAGCGCCAAACGATCATTGCCTTTTCCAAGTTCTTTCACGACGGCGGCTTTCACCTTGTCGTCTTTTTCAGTCGTGAACGCCTCCAGCAGTTCGTCCCAGGTCATGTTTTGAACCGGTTTGCGCTTCGGCGTCGAACACGCGGAAAATAGACTAAGGGAGCCGCAGAGCAGGACGAAGCCGGCAACCCGCCAAACAACTCCGGTACCGTTAGACCACAGGACAGCCCATTCCCTCTTAGCCGGTTTCACCATGCTCCCCTGACAATTATAAGGGAAGCGCAGTCACCGGGCAGTGAGATGGCCGTCAAGCGCAGCTCCATCAGCTAATATCGAGTGTATGTCCATCCTTCACGCATTGGTCCTTGTGTGTTTGTGGGCAAAGCTCCTGTGGATGGGACGACAGCTCTCTCGAGGGTTCCCGCAGCGACAGGCTGCGGCGAGCGGAACTGCGGCCCTGCTCATCCTGCTGGCGGCTCCCATCTCGCTGCTCGGCCAGGGCGGCCAAGCGGTAGCGCTCCTTCTGGTGGATGTGGGGCTCACGGCGCTCGGCCTGCTGGACACCTGGTACCTTCGATTTTACGGCGACGTGATATCAATTGCCGGTATGAAAGACGCGCCCCAGGTTCGGAAGGTCTTACCGAGCGTCGTGGCGCTTATACGCCCTTCCGACTTCGTTTTGTTCCTGGACATGGCCGCACTGAAAAACTCCAAAGTGATGCTATCTTGAGAACTATCGCGCGTCAGAAACGCTCTCACCGAGGACTCAACTGCGAGCGCTCAAGCGCTGGGGATCAGTCATGATTGTTGCGGAACGGACAGGGCCGGAAATGCCATTGGAAGTCGCTAAGGATGCGGTGGTAGGTTGCATTTCCGGACTGAACTTGAATCAGCTCGCACCTTGGATGGGCTCGCTCGATACCTGTGGATTCTCGGGTCGGCGAATCATCATTCACCTGGGCTGCGACCCGTCGGTGGTGGCGGAGTTATGTCGCCGGGGCTGGGAGGCCTACGATGCTTCCGTGCTGCATGGTCCTCGGGACCGCAAGTTGCGCGAAGATCCCACTCCCGACGAGATCTCGGTCAACCGGTTCTATTACATCTGGCACTTCCTTTCGAAGGACACCGGACCCCCTATCCGGCACCTGATCGCGGTAGACGCCAGGGATGTGATTTTTCAGCGAAACCCCAGCCATTGGCTCGAGAGCCACTTGGGCGAAAAACGGCTCGTGGTTGGTTGCGAATCGCTGCATTTCGAGGATGAGCCGTGGAATGCGGAGACTATGCGGAACAGTTTCGGCCCGGAGGTCTGGGAGGCATATCGCCGGAATCTCATTTACAACGCCGGAACGATCGCAGGTGAGCTTCGAACTATGGTCGATCTGTGCCTTCAGGTGTACCTGCTGTCGCCGGGTGAGTGGATCCACTATTCCGACCAGGCGGCCCTGAACCTGCTTTTAGGATTGGAGGTCTATCGGCGGATCACGCTCTTCGCCTCGTCTGAGGATGGGTGGGCATGCCAGGCGGGCACGACGGCGGAACCGCGGCTTCTGGAACAGGTGAGGGATCGGCTGGCGTCCCCCCTGCCCCAATTCGACGGAGAATATGTGCGGACCGCCGGCGGCGAGATCTATGTGTTGGTTCATCAATACGACCGCGTGCCGCAGTGGGACGTGCCGCTGAAGCGGAAACACGGATCACCTCACGTGTCCGATTCTGTGTGATAGCATAACCCGATGGTGGAGTTCTGCATCAACTGTGCGGCTCCCGGGTCTGGGACAACATTTCTCGGTGACGCGGTCAGGAAGGCATACGAAACGGCAGCGTTTTGCAGGCACAGAGTTCGAAGGTCCAGTATACAGTTCACTCGGGTGCGCGCCCAGGGAGTTAGGATAAGCAGAAGGATCTGCTCGAGATGATCCGCGACTTAGGTGGCCTCACGCGGCAGCCGGTCACCTGGCGACAGTCGTAGCAGGGTGGGCTTGACCGGTTCGCCGTCCGGCAACTGGCGTAGCGAAATTGAACTGACTTCGAGAGCCGGCGTCGCTCCGCCCAGGTCCAAGTGCACGCGTGCGTTGGCATCGTCGCTGGTAGCCGTGAATTCCAACTCGAAATCCCTCCATGCCGCGATGAGTTCGATGGATTGGTAAAGGCCTAATCCGGTCCATGGCGCATGCGCCGCGGCGAACCCGACGCAGACCGTTCGCGGCACGTCGGCTCGGGCGCGAAAGTTCACCGCGTATCCCTGTCCGGCCGTCACCGCGTAGTACGGAAGGTTGATCTGGATCTGGGACTCGGCGCCGGAGCCTCGCACGTCGATGGCAACGCGAATCGAATCGGGAGCGTCGGACTTGACCAGGCGGGCCTGGTTTCCCTCGTCCAGGCGGAGTTGAATTCTCGCGTCTTCCACGGCACGGCGAAGCAAGTCCCAAACCGCGGAATCCGTGATGTTTCGAATGCGAAGATAGGTCGCAAACCAATTGAGAAAGTAACCGCGAACGGCGTTGTAGTCACCCCTCTCGGCGCTA
>JBDTPR010000395.1:0-6417 GCA_039932635.1 Candidatus Solibacter sp. | reverse complement strand
GGCTTCCGGCCGGTCTTCTCCTGAGGGACGGTCACAACAAACGGCGGAGCTTGAGCCGGACATTGAGGATTTCGTCACCCCGTTGCAAGAGCAGCGCGGTGTCCCTACCCTCGCGCGTCAGCGCCTCTTGCACCATGCCCGGCGACATGCGCTGCATCGGAACGTCGTCCAGCGTTGCCAGCAGGTCTCCGCTGCGTACCCCCGCTTCGGAGGCCGGAGTTCCGGGCAGAACCTCGTAGATACGCATCGTGTCGGGCGCATTCGGTAGCCGGTGGACACGCAGCCCGCTGGCATCGAAGGCGGGCGGGTCGGCATAACTCCGGTTGGGTTCCAGGATCATGCGGCTGCGGCTGTAGTCCATGAAAACCCGGAAGCGGCGCAGGAAGTCTGCCGGGATCATGCCGTCCGGCTCCGCCATGCCGCCGAATCCGGGGGCGCCAAAGGCATGCACCACCGGACGGTCCACGCCCAGCGGGCCGAGGGCAAAACGCTCGATCCGGCAGGCCGTACGGCCCATGGTGTCGGGTGCGGTAGCCACCGCCCGCTCGGCGAGGCGGTTTTGTGATGCAAAACTCTGGCTGAAGTAGGCGAGGCTCGCTACAGCGCCCGTGTCGATCACCATTTTGGCTTCCACTCGCTGTCCTCCGCGCAAGGTCAGGGTGGCCGTGGTGAACGGGTTGTTGTCCTGCATGGTGAAGTCGAACGAGCGTCCCGGACCGCTGTACTTGAAACCCGCCGGGTCGTGCAGGCGGATGGCTGTGGCGTCGTGGTCCAGTTCCACCACGAAGGCTTGCAGCACGAGCATGCCGATGGAAGCGTCCTTATCGCCGGGCAGCGGCGCGGCCTTGATCACTACCTCCTGCCCGGGGAATTTGAGGCCGGCCATTGAGAGGTTGACGCGCGAGCGCCAGTCGGGCGCCAGGGCGCCTTCCACCGCCCCTGCGCTGCGCCCCACGAAGGTTGGCTGGATGCCCAGGGCGGCGGCATGGGCGGCGTCGATGAAGACCAGCGGACCGCCCCCGCCGGTATCCAGTTCGCACCACAACACCGGCGAGTTTTCGATGCGCGCGGGCACCAGCAACTGGTGAAAATCGTTGCGCCGCGCGGGCAGAACCAGCGGCTCGCCGGGCGCCGCGCGTAGTGCGGGAGCGGCCAGCAGGGAACCGAGCAGGGACCGGCGGGAGAGGGTCACGGGCGCGCGCTGGGCGCCGGCTGTATCTGCACCGGCGTGTTGCGTTTGAGTTGTCCGCAGGCGGCGTAGATGTCCAGGCCGCGCGGCTTGCGGAGGAAGCAGGGCAGCGAGCGGCGCACAATCGCCTGGAAACTCGCCACCCGCTCCGGTAGGGGACTGGCGTACGGAATCCCGGGCCCCGGATTGAGCGCGATCAGGTTGACCTTGGCGTTCAGGTTGGCCAGTAATTTGACCACGCGGCGCGCGTCGGCATCGGTGTCGTTGACGCCGTGGAGGAGCACGTACTCGAAAGTCAGCTTCTCCCACGGACGCAGCGGGTAGGCGCGGCAGGCGGCGATCAGGTCGGCCAAATGGTACTTTCGGGTGAGCGGCATGATCTGCTGCCGCTGCTCCTCGTTCGATGCGTTGAGGGAGATGGCGAGCCTGGGCCGCACGGCCTCCCGTCCCAATTCGGTAATTGCGGGGATGATGCCGGCCGTGGAGACGGTAATCCGCCGCGGCGAGAGTGCGAAGCCCCCGGGATCCAGAAGTATGCGGGTTGCCTTCACCACCTGGCGCAGGTTGAGCAGCGGTTCGCCCTGCCCCATCATCACGATGTTGAGGCGCCCGCCGTCCTGCCGCAGTTGATTCTCGCGCGCCACCACCAGTACCTGGCCGACGATCTCTCCTGCCGTCAGGCTGCGCTCCAGGCCCATCAGCGCGGTCATGCAGAACTTACAATCCACCGCACAGCCCACCTGGCTGGAAATGCAGATGGTGTCGCGCTCGCCCTCGGGCATCAGCACGGTTTCCACGGTGCGCTCGTCGGCGAGTTTCAGCAGGTAGCGCCGTGTGCCGTCGGTGGATTCGTAGAGTTGCTCGACCTCCGGCAGCCCGAACGCATGCTCCGCGGCCAGCTCCTGCCGCAATTGGGAGGGCAGCGAAGAGATTTGCTCGATCGACCCGGCGGGGGTGCGATACAGGGCGTCGTAAATCTGACGGGCGCGGTATCCCGGCTGATCGGGGCCCAGGGCCTCACGGAGATCGGTCAGGTCCATGCCCACAAGCGGTTGGGACATTCGTTTTCATTTTAGCGGATGCGGCGCGGCCTTTGCGGAAGGCACGCGCGGGGGCGCGACGCCCAGCGCCGGGTTATAATGGGGGAAAGCCTTCCTTTTTGCCCATGACACCGTCAAATCTGCCTCCACGCGACATTGAGACCAGCACGCTCGACAACGGCCTGCGGGTGATTACCGAGGTGATGACCCACGTGCGCAGCGTGTCGGTGGGCGTCTGGGTCAATTCCGGTTCGCGCCGCGAAACGCCGGAACAGAACGGCATCTCCCACTTTATCGAACATATGCTCTTCAAGGGAACCACCAGCCGGTCCGCCGAGGATATCGCGCGCAGCGTGGATTCCATCGGCGGCAACTTGGACGCGTTCACTTCCAAGGAGCTGGTCTGTTTCAACACCAAGGTGCTGGACCAGCATCTGCCGCAGGCATTCGATGTTCTGGCCGATCTGGTGCTGAATCCCATGTTCCGGGACGAGGATATCGAGAAGGAAAAAGGCGTCATTCTCGAAGAACTCAAGATGGAGGAAGACTCGCCGGATTACCTGGTCCACGAGATCTTCACCGCCAATTTCTGGAAAGATCACGCACTGGGGAGACCCATCCTGGGCACGCCGGAAAGCGTGGGCCGCTTCGACAGCGCCATGGTGCGCGATTTCTACAACGCCGTCTACACGCCAGCCAACGTGGTTATCACGGCTGCCGGAAACCTTACCCACACGGGACTTCTAGATCTCGTGAAGCAGTATTTCGACGGCCTGCCGAGGGGGATGGCGGCCCCTGCGGAAGCGGTTCCAGGCACGCATGCTCGTATTGCATTGCGAAACAAGAAATCGCTCGAACAGGTACATCTCTGCATGGGCGTTCCCAGTTACGCGCTGCCCCATGAAGAGCGCTTCGCCTGCTACGTGCTGAACACGCTGTTGGGAGGCGGCATGAGTTCCCGGCTATTCCAGAACATCCGTGAGCGGCAAGGACTAGCCTACTCCGTGTTCAGCGAGTTGAATCCCTACCGGGATACTGGTTGCCTCTCTATATATGCAGGAACCAGTGTCGAATCGGCGCCGAAAGTCGTGGATTCCGTGCTCAAGGAGTTCCGGGCGCTCAAACAGGAGCAGGTAAGCGACGAGGAGTTGCGCCGGGCCAAGGATCACCTAAAGGGGTCCTTAATGCTCGGTTTGGAATCGACTGGAAGCCGCATGTCCAACCTGGCCCGCCAGGAGATGTATTTCGGTCGATTCTTCACCCTTGACGAACTGCTGGAAAGCATCGAATCCGTCACTGCCGCCGACGTCCGCCGGATCGCTGTGGCGTTTTTCGACACCGACCAGATCGCGTTGACTCTATTGGGAAATCTGGGAAAACTCAAGCTTACTCGTAAGGATCTCGCCTGCTGACACCCAGTTAACGTGCTGGTATATGGTCCTAGGTTAGGTTATGTACTAGTACCGCAGGAGTCAGAAAACACCCTAATCGCCTTGACTTGAGTATAATCCAATACCATACTGGTCTCAATTAGACCTGGAGGATTACGCATTCTGGATTAAATTTCCGATGCGCAGCCGGAAGGGTGAACCGAACGGTTTTTGTGTCAGGTTCTTGTGATAACGGAGGAGTCTTAGGTTATGGCAGTTTTCAAGAAAGCATTTCTCGGCGTGATTTTTATGGTGTCCTGCGCCGCTGCCGCACCCCTCTGCACTACCCTCACGACGCTACAGGACTACATCAACCAGGGTACAGGCGGGTGTGCGTTAGGCGACAAGGTGTTCTTCAACTTCAGCTACCTGTACTCTACGGGCGGCAACCCTAACGTGGCAGCAAGCGCGGTAACCGTGGGTACATTGGTTACGAATGGCGGTTTGGATTATGCCCTCACCTTTACCGGCAACTGGACTTCCAGCGGACCGATTAACGTTGGCTCCAGGACGAGCGACATTACGCTGAACTTCAGCGTTACCGCACCGCCTGTCCTGCCGATTGTGCGGACCGACCTTACCCTGCGCGGCAATATCTTTTACACCAAACCGATACCGCCGAGTTCCGGTGGGGTCAACGAGTCGCCCGGCCGCATCACTTCCGCCGAGAGCTTCACCGGATCGTCGAGCGGCAACCTCCCTGCACTTTCGATGACTACGTTGACGAACGCTCCGAATTCAGCGCTGCAGACACTCACCACGGGAGTGACTTTGCCGGCAACCACGTTCATCAGGGTTTCCAAGGACATTAACCTGTTTTCGGGCGGCAGTGCCAACGCCGTGACCTACAACAATCCGAACTACCTGAACGAATCGGTGAAGCTGGTGAGCTTCACGGAGTCATTCAGTGAAACCCAAGTTCCCGAACCAGCCGTGTTCCTGACGTTTGGTGGCGGTTTACTCCTCATCGGCTTGGCAGGCAGACGGCGCCGGCAAGCTATGGGTTCGCCGTTGAATACAGCAGCGACAAGCATCAAAGACAACAAAAACAATTCGGAGGCGCTGTAACATGCGGTACGTATTCTCGGCGATGCTGGCACTCTTGGCGCCAGTGATCGCTTCAGCAGTTCCTATCTGTAGCACTTCACCGGGCGTCAATACCCTCACCAGCTACATGGCGTTAGGTTCCGGGGGATGTCAGCTCGATGACTTTGTGTTCAGCAATTTCACCTACACCTACAATCTGAGTTCGGTCGGCATGCCGGCGTACTATAGCTCGACCCTGGGTTTCGATCCTGGCGACTTCGGGACGGTAACGCCTGCCGACGTGACGGTCAACCCGACAGTCAGCGGTATTGGCGAAGTGAATATCCAGATTGGAAACGCCAGTTGGCTGGTAAACGGCTGGCAGGTTGCGACGCTCAGCATTTCCTTCGATGTGACCATGCTGACCAACGATCTGAAAGAGGTCACGGGAAGCTTTACCGGCTCCGGGGTCAATGCTGCAACGACGTCCTTTTTCGCCAGCGTTGCGCCGCCGAACGCCGCCACGAACATTCTGACACTGCCGGGCAGCACCTATATTTACCCCACCGTGCCTGCCGGCTACCCTGTCAATGTGTTGCTGTTGGCGGATCTCAGGGCGAACTCGAGTGCGGCCTGCCTCTTCTGCGCACCGGGACAAGAGGGACAAGCGGAAGACTACATCTACAACACTGCTTACGGCAACCTGGCGCATCTTTCCGATATCAACATCACCTTTGCCGAAGACCGTGCGCGCATTCCGGAGCCCGGCACCTGGTTGACGGCAGTTGCCGGCCTGGGACTCGCCGGTTTCATCAAGCGGCGTCGCGCTGCCTGATTCGAGCGTTCAATCCGATAGGTTCTGACCGGGGGTGGCTTTAAGCCACCCCCGGTTTGCGTTGGTGCGTGCTTCTCCACGGCCACCGGACCGTGCACGCTTGAAACAGCAAAGGGGGCCGGAGCTTTCGCCCCGGCCCCCATACTTTCGATGAAACCCATCGTGGGGCAGGATGCCATCCTGCGCGCCGGTTGTTTACCGGCGCTTCCGGCGGGTTGCCAACCCGCCGCAGGTTACCAACCTGCCTCACAGCCTGTCCTGAACTACTTCGTGCGCGAGGACTCGCCGCTGTCGCCAATCGCAGCCTGCGCTGCCGCAAGGCGGGCGATCGGTACGCGGAACGGAGAGCACGACACGTAATCCATGCCGATCCGGTAGCAGAACATCACCGAACTCGGCTCGCCGCCGTGCTCGCCGCAGATTCCGATTTCCAGATTCTTGTTGGTCTTGCGGCCGCCATCGACAGCCATCTTTACCAGCAAGCCCACGCCGTCCTGATCCAACACCGCGAACGGGTCCGCGGCGAAGATCTTCTTGTCCTGGTACTCCTGCGAGAACTTCGTATAGTCGTCGCGGGAAAGGCCCATCGCAGTCTGCGTCAGATCGTTGGTGCCGAAGCTGAAGAACTGCGCTTCCTTGGCGACGTCGGCGGCGGTCAGCGCGGCGCGCGGGATTTCGATCATGGTGCCGACCATGTACTTCAGGTCCTGCAGGCCGGCCTTGCCGAGCACTTCCTCGGCAACCGCGACCACGATCTTCTTCTGGTTCTCAAGTTCCTTGACGCCGCCGATCAGCGGAATCATGACTTCGGGAATCACTTTGATGCCCTTCTTCGCCACCAGTACCACGGCTTCGAAGATGGCGCGCGCCTGCATCTCGGTGATCTCCGGATAGGTG
>JBDTPR010000394.1:0-6459 GCA_039932635.1 Candidatus Solibacter sp. | reverse complement strand
CCGGTCTTCGCCCACGCGATGGCGTAGGGCGGAGCCGAAGCCACCAGCAGCAGACCGAGTGCGAGTCCCCAGCGAGCGCTGCTACCGCGCCTCCGCCAGACTTCCACCAGCGCACACAGGATCGCCGGCACGACGAAGGCAATCGCGCCGAACTTCGTCGCCATGGCGGTCCCGCCGAATATCGCCGCGACATACAACAGACCGCGCTCACCGCGCTCGCCATACAGCCAGAGCGCGCTCATCATCGCGACCAGCAGAGCCGTCAGCAGGTTCTCCACGAACAGCGATCCGGTCACCAGTTGCACCATCGGAGTGGTCGCGAACAGAGCCACCAGCAACAACGCCACGCCCCCCGAAACCCAACGCCGCACGGCAGTATGCACCAGCCCGAGCAACAGGAGCAAGAACGTGAAATTGAGCAGGCGTGCGGCCATTTCTCCGCCTGGGAGGTACACGATCGAGTACGTGAAATCCGCGCCCATCGGCATCACGGCCCACAGCACGCGGCCGGGGTCGAAGGTCATCACGTGATTGACCGCGATGTTCGCCGGAATCGCCAGGTGCATAGAGAGGCCGTCCGCGCTGGCCTCTGGTTTGAGCACGGCGAACCAGTGGGTCATCAGCACGAAGACCAGAGCAGCGGCGGCGAATCGCTCGCCCCACGTGCGCAGTTCCGCGCGCGCGGGCAGGCGCAAGATCACAGGGATCTCGCGCCGGACGTCCGCCAGATTCGCCAGTACCGGGAGCCCCAACACGATCAAATACACCCACGCGTAGTTCACTCCCACACGCGCCGCGAACGGCATCACGAAGATGTAGAACGAGGCACCCAGCAAAACGCTGAGCGTGTGCGGCATGGCCAATCGCCGCCCCACAAGCCTACCCAACGACCACGCCGAGAGCAGGTAGAAAACCACCGCCCCGCATGCCAGCGGACCGAGGCAGAACAAGGTCGCGGCGGCCAGCAGCGCCACTGCCATGCCCGCGAAGCTCCACGGCACCAGAATCAGCAGTCCCGTAGCGGCGGCTGCAAAGAGCGCGCCAACTTGGAACAGGCGCGCACGCCCTTCCGGAAACCAGATCTCCTGCGCAAACAGATTCGACGTGCGGAAGCCATACGCCTCCACGCCCGCCAGCACGGCCATCGCACCCAGGATCAGCCAACTGTAAAGCCGCGGCGTACCGCTGCCGGTCCGCGCCGCGCTTTCGCTTTGTGCCTCGCGACCCTTGAAGATGAACATGCGCTGAATCGCGAAGTTCACGAAAAACAGCAGCGTCTCTACGAACAGCTTCGCCGGCATCGCACTGATGGGCAGGCGCGCGGTGATCAACCGGATTCCCAGGTACGACGCAGTGCCGCTTGTCACCACCAGCAGCAGGTACTTCGGCAACAGCACCTGGTGCCCTTCCTTGGACGCGAACACGCGCCCCCGCACCATCGAGTAGTTGAAGACTACCGACACCACACGCGCCACCACCTGCGCGCCCAAAATGTACCCGGTGCGTTTCCAAATCAGATAGAAGATCAGGTTGTCCAGCAGCGCCGCCATCAGCGACACCGAGCTGAAGCGCAGCAGGACGAAATAGATCTTCATCGAGTCGGTAAGCGGATTGAAGTGCGAGCTCTTATTGCCAGGCTCGTAGATCGTGCGGATGGGGACTTCCACCACCGGCACGCCCGCCTGGCGCGCCGCGATCAGCATCTCCAGTTCGAATTCGTAACCGCGCGCTTCCACCAGCAGCAGGCGCGCTGCCAGCGCCACCGGAATGCCGCGCAGCCCGGTCTGCGTGTCCTGCAGTTTGGTGCCGATCAGCGTCTGCATCAGCCGCCGCGTCAGGATGTTGCCGAAGCGGCTGCGCAGCGGGACCTCCGCGTCGAACGTGCGCGCCCCCATCACCAGCGCTTCAGGATGCTCGCGCTGCATCTCGGCGACGCGACGGATGTCTTCAGGATGATGCTGCCCGTCGGCATCGGCGGTGACGAGGCCGGTCAACCCGGGAAACGTGCAGAGCGCGTGATTGATGCCCGTCTTGAGGGCTGCACCCTTGCCGAGATTCACAGCATGGCGCAGCAGTTGCACGCCGGGGAATTGGGATGCCTGCTCGAAGGTCTCGCCAAACTCCGGGCCGCTGCCATCGTCCACCAGCACGATCGCCGTGGACCCGCCGGGCGAGAGTTCGCGCACCAGTTGGATCAAGCCTGGCGAGGGCTTGTATGCGGGGATCAGAACTACATGCTGGCCGGATGGCATGCAGCCGCCTGCACGTTCCGCCGGCTACTTGAGCGCGGCCGCTTCAAGCCGCGCCTGCGCCCGCGACATGGCTTCCAGCGCCGACGCCGGATCCACGCCCAGCGCCGGGTTCACACCGGCATCCTGAGCCTTTTGCAGCGCCCGTTTGGCGCGTTCCAGATCGATCTCTTCGGCGCGCTCGGCATTATCCGCCAGCACCCGCACGTGATCGTCCAGCACCTCGACGAAGCCGTTGTGCACTGAGATGTGCCGCTTCGCGCCGTTCACCGTGTACGTCAGCGTGCCGATACCGAGCAGCCCCAGCAAGGGCGCATGGCCCGGCAGAATCCCCATGTAGCCATTCTTTCCGGGGACCTGCACGTCGCTCACCTGCTCGCGCACTAACTCGCGCTCAGGGGTCGCGACTTCGAGTTCCAGAGTGTCCGCCATGGCTTACGCCTTCTTCAGCTGTTCGGCCTTCTCCAACACATCTTCAATCGTACCCTGCATCCAGAACGCCTGCTCCGGCAGCGCATCATGCTTGCCTTCCACGATCTCGCGGAAGCCCTTGATGGTGTCGGCCAGTTGCACGTACTTGCCCTTGAAGCCCGTGAATTGTTCCGCCACGAAGAACGGCTGGGACAGGAACTTCTGCACCTTACGGGCACGTGCTACCGTCAACTTGTCTTCGTCCGACAACTCGTCGATACCCAGAATGGCGATGATGTCCTGCAGATCTTTGTAGCGCTGTAGCGTGCCCTTCACCATCTGCGCGGCATCGTAATGATCGTTGCCGACAATGTTTGGATCCAGAATGCGCGACGTGGATGCCAGCGGATCCACCGCGGGATAAATCCCCAAGGCCGCGATGTCGCGCGAGAGGTTCGTGGTCGCGTCCAGGTGCGCGAACGCAGTGGCAGGAGCGGGATCGGTATAATCGTCGGCAGGCACGTAAATCGCCTGCACCGACGTGATCGAGCCCTTGTTGGTGGACGTGATGCGTTCCTGCAATTCCCCCATTTCGGTCGCCAGGTTGGGCTGGTAGCCCACCGCGCTGGGCATGCGGCCGAGCAGCGCCGACACTTCCGAGCCCGCTTGCGTGAAACGGAAAATATTGTCGATGAAGAGCAGCACGTCCTGGCCTTCCTCATCGCGGAAATACTCGGCCACCGTGAGGCCCGTCAGACCCACGCGCAGGCGCGCCCCGGGGGGCTCCGTCATCTGCCCGTAGATCAAGGCGCATTTCGATTTGGTGTAATCCTTGGGATCGATCACGCCCGATTCCTGGAATTCCAGCCAGAGATCGTTGCCCTCCCTGGTTCGCTCGCCCACGCCGGCGAACACCGACACGCCGCCATGCTTCATGGCGAGGTTGTTGATCAGTTCCTGAATGATCACCGTCTTGCCCACGCCCGCGCCGCCGAACAGGCCGATCTTGCCGCCGCGCAGGTAAGGCTCAACCAAGTCGATAACCTTGATGCCGGTCTCGAACATTTCGAGACGTGTCGATTGCTCATCGAACGCCGGCGCCGGGCGGTGGATCGGGTAGTGTTTCTTGGCGTTCACCGGACCCATTTCGTCCACCGGCTCGCCGATCACGTTGAGCACGCGGCCCAGCGTCTCCGGGCCTACCGGAACTTCGACGGGACGTCCCAGGCTGATCGCCTGCATGCCGCGCACCAGGCCTTCGGTGGGCTGCAGCGCGATCGTACGTACGCGCCCCTCACCGATGTGCTGCTGCGCTTCGCAGATGATATCGATGGGATCCGGCACGTCGAAGCCTTCGCTCGTGATGCGAATCGCAGTATAGATTACCGGGATCTGCCCTTCGGGGAACTCACAGTCCACGGCCGGACCGGCCACCTGGACCACCTTGCCGACTACCAGTGCGTTGGAGGTTGCCATATATTTCCTTACTCGGCCGCGGCCGCGCCGCTGACCACTTCGATAATTTCTTTGGTAATGCTGCTCTGCCGCACCCGGTTCATGTACAGCGTCAGCCGCTCGATCATGTCCGCCGCGTTGGAGCTTGCGGCATCCATCGCCGTCATGCGCGCCGCATGTTCGCTCGCGGCCGATTCCGTCAGCGCGCGGTAAAACTCCATCTCGACATACTTCGGCAGCAGATCGTTAAGCATCTCCGCCGGCGGTTCCTCGAAAATGTAATCCACCGGGGACGCCTGTTCGGGCAACTCCGCCGGCAAGATCCGGCTCACCGTCAGCTTCTGCGTCGAGACGCTCTTGAACTCGTTGTACACCAGGTACACCGCATCGATCTCTTCGTTGCGGAACATTTCCATCGCCTTGCGCGCGATGGCTGCGGTCTCGTCGAACTTGACCTTGGCTGCCAGACCGATGTGCTCGCCTGTCACCGTCACACCGCGTTTGCGGAAGAAATCCCGCCCTTTGCGGCCTATCAGTTCAAACCGAAGTTCCGCGCCGGGCCGATCCAGGCCGAAGCGCTGCGCGCCCTTGATCAAATTGGTATTGAACGCGCCCGCCAGCCCTTTATCGCCGGTGATCACAACCAGCAGAATGCGATTTTCCTCGCGACGCGCCAGCAGCGGATTCTCCGCCGCGTGCTCGTCGTTAGCCACCGCCGCCGCCACATTGCCCAATACCTTACGCAGCAGGCTGCCGTAGGGCCGCGAGGCGATGGTCCGCTCTTGCGCACGGCGCAGCTTGGCCGCCGAGACCATCTTCATGGCCTTGGTGATCTGCTGCGTGTTTTTTACCGAGCGGATGCGCCGCCGGATATCGATCAAACTAGGCATTGGATTTTGCCGTCGGGTTCTCCGCCAGGAATCGAGCCTTGAACTCTTCGATGACGCCTTTTACCTTCGCCGTGAGATCCGCATCCAGCGCCTTCTTGGTGCGAATTTCGTCCAGCACGCCGCGATGTGCATTGTCCGCGAATTTGTACAACTCGGCTTCGAACTTCCGGCAGATGCCGACTTCCAAATCATCCAGGTAGCCCTTAGTTCCGGCCCAGATGATCAGGATCTGCTTCTCTACCGGTAGCGGTGCATACTGCCCCTGCTTCAGGATTTCAACCAGGTGCTTACCGCGATTGAGCTGTTGCTGCGAAGCCTTGTCCAGATCGCTGCCGAACTGCGCGAACGCCGCCAACTCGCGGTACTGGGCCAGATCCAGGCGCATGCCGCCGGCGATCGACTTCATCGCCTTGGTCTGCGCGTTGCCGCCCACTCGGCTCACCGAGATACCCACGTTTATGGCCGGACGCTGGTTGCTGTTGAAGAGATCGGCTTCCAGGAAGATCTGCCCGTCGGTAATCGAAATCACGTTGGTCGGGATGTACGCCGAAACGTCGCCCGCCTGCGTCTCGATGAACGGCAGCGCGGTCAGCGAACCCGCGCCATGCTCGTTGTTGAGTTTGGCGGAGCGCTCCAGCAGCCGGCTGTGCAAATAGAACACGTCGCCGGGGAAGGCTTCGCGACCCGGAGGACGGCGCAGCAGTAGCGAGATTTCACGATAGGCCGCGGCGTGCTTGGAAAGATCGTCGTACACGCAAAGGGCGTGGCGTTTGGTATCGCGGAAGTACTCCCCGATGGCCGTGCCAGAGAACGGCGCGAGATACTGCATCGGCGCGGGATCGGAAGCGGAAGCCACCACGACGATGGTGTATTCCATCGCGCCGGCATCTTCCAGCGTCTTCACCACCTGTGCGACTGTGGAGCGCTTTTGTCCAATGGCGACATAGACGCAGATCATGTCGCCGCCCTTCTGATTGATGATAGTGTCGAGCGCGATGGCCGTCTTGCCGGTCTGGCGGTCGCCGATGATCAACTCGCGCTGCCCGCGGCCGATGGGAATCATCGCATCCACGGCCTTGATGCCGGTCTGCATCGGCTCTTTCACAGGCTGCCGCGCCACCACGCCGGGCGCAAGGCGCTCAATCGCGTTGAACTGCGTGGCTTGAATGGGACCCTTGCCATCAATGGGCACGCCGAGCGCGTTGACCACGCGGCCGAGCAGCGCTTCGCCCACCGGGACGCTCATGATGCGCTTGGTGCGCTTCACTTCGTCGCCTTCTTTGATCTCGGCGAAATCGCCGAGTAGCACCGCGCCTACCTGGTCTTCTTCCAGGTTCATGGCGATGCCCGCCACATCGTGCGGGAACTGAATCAGCTCGCCCGCCATGACCTTCTCGAGGCCATGAATTCTGGCGATGCCGTTTCCCACGAGATGAAGCGAAAGCCGGTCGAGA
>JBDTPR010000393.1:0-6493 GCA_039932635.1 Candidatus Solibacter sp. | reverse complement strand
CATCCACCATAGAGCCCACGGAGACGAAGGCGCTGAAGCCGACCATTTCCTTGAGGCTCCAATCCAACACGGCGGTGCAAAGGGCGCCGCTCTGGCTGATGAAGCCCACCGATCCCGGACGCGCCACGGTGGTGGCGAAGGTGGCGTTCATGCCGGAGAGCGGGCTCATGACGCCGAGGCAGTTGGGGCCGATGATGCGGATATTGGCTTTTTGCGCTTCCACCAGGAGTTGGCGCTCGAGCTCGGCGCCTTCGGGTCCGATTTCCTTGAAGCCCGCGGAGATTACAATAGCGCCCTGCACGCCGTTTTCGCCGCATTCCTTGATCAGGGCGGGGATGGAAGCGGGGGGAGTGATGATAACCGCAAGGTCCACCTGCTCGGGGATGTCGGAGACGGAGGCGTAGGCTTTCACGCCCAGGACGCTGGGACGTTTCGGGTTGACAGGGTAGACCGTCCCTCCGAACGGGCTGGTCACCAGGTTCCACAGAACGGTGCGCCCGACGGTGCCGGGATTCTCGGTGGCGCCGATTACCGCGACGGTCTTCGGCGAGAAGAATACATCCAACGGCTGCTTGCGTTTACGGCTGAGCTTCTTTTTGGCGGGCTTAATGATTGCTTGCATTTTCGGTATCTGCCTTTGGGCTGAAAGCGGCCTGGTTGAGGGCCTCTACGACATCCAGCGAGTTGAGTCCGTTCTTGCGCGCGACCGTCTCGATATCGCAGTCATCGCAGGATGTGCGAAAGCGAAATTGCTCAAATACGGGAAGAGTTTCAGGATGACGTTGCTTCACATCACGGATGATCATGTCACGGCGGATCAGCTGATCGAATCGAAACATTGTTTTGCGCCCTCGATTGGAAATAGAGTAATGCACCCCGAATTCCAAATTCCCGACGAATGGAATCAGCGGATTATCGGAGCCTTAAGGATCGATATTGGGTGATATCACGCAGTCCGGCGGGAATGAGCGGTAAAACTCGGCGGCCGGGTGTGATTCACTTGCCGCGAAGGGCTTTGGCCAGCCACCCGGCCATGCCCCCCGGCTGGGCGGATTCGGCGGGCGCGAAGAGTTGGAGCACTTCGCGAAGTTCGCGCGCGGTCTGGTAGCGATTGCGGGGGTCGGGGGCCATCAACTTGACGACGATGGCGCCGAGACCGCCTGGCACGATTTCGGTATTGATGGAGCTGCGCGCGGGCAGTCTGCCGGTGGTGAGTTCGTAGATCGCGACGCCAAGGGAGAAGAGGTCGGAGCGGCCGTCCAGGGGTTCGCTGGCGATCTGCTCGGGCGACATGTATGGAATGGATCCCAGAATCATGCCCTTACGGGTGATCGCCATGGCTATGGTGGGGGCATCGTCGCCCATGGGGATGGAGGGCGGTTTGACCTTCGCCAGGCCGAAATCCAGCACCTTGACGATTCCGTCGGTGGTGAGGAAGAGGTTGGCCGGCTTGATGTCGCGGTGCACCACGCCGATGGCATGCGTGGCTTCCAGGGCTGCGGCAACACCGATGCCGATTTGGACGACCTGGGCGGCGGGCAAGGGTCCGGCGGCGAGCAGTTTGTCGAGCGGTTGTCCCTCGAGCAGCTCCATCGCGAGGTAGGGACGGCCCTTCCAATTGCCGGCTTCGACGACCTTGCAAATGTTGGGGTGGTTCAGCGCGGAGGCAGCCATACCTTCGCGCTCGAAACGCAAAAGCATTTCGGGATCTTTGATCAGTTTATCGGCAAGAATTTTGAGGGCGACGATCTCCCCGGGGTGGGGGCCCTCTGCCTTGAAGACGATACCCATGGCGCCCCTGCCGAGCTCTTCGAGGATCCGGTATTTATAGATCGTCAGGCCAATCATGGGGCTCTTTCCCATGATATCCGACGTTAGGAGGCGGTCTTGTTGGGGCGGGCCGTGACTTGTCGCAAGTGCAAGGTACCGATGAAGGAGCTCAAGGGTCATATTTACCCACTGGCGCAGGAAGTGGCAGTGCCCCCAGTGCGGTAAATGCAGGATGCAGAAGCAGGCGGAAGGAATAGGGCGTTGCGAGGCCGGCCAACCGGACTTGATAGTGGCCTGGGCGAGATTGTGGCGTTAGGCGTGTCCTCAGCCGGGCAGGGTCCGGCGGTTCTGGGAAAGTTAGCCGACAAAGTACAGCGGCTTGCCGGTCATTTCGTCCACCGGCGGCCAGGATTTGGCGGTCGAGGGGCGGGAGATTGGGTTCGTTCCGGTGGGGCGGATTCCCCGGGCTCTTCGATGTCCGGAGTGGAACCGGCGGGGCGGTGTTGGGGGGCGGCGAAACCGAGATATCGGTCGATGCCATCCTGCTTGTCGGCGGCGATGCTGGCGGCGAGGCGGACGAGTTCGCGATGGGCTCGGAACCAGGCGCGCTCGTGGGCGGCGAGCTGTCGCTGGACACGGGCGAGGAGTTTGGCGGCGGGGGAATCGGAGAGCATGACGTCGATCAGCGAGGCTCCGGGCGTTTCGTCGAGGAGTTTGCGGACGAGCCCGGCTTCGAGGGGTTGAAGGCGGCGCTTGTGCCAGTCGGCGCGGATCAGGTTGTCGACGAGGAAGCGGTGCATGACGGTGTGGAGAGGGTAGGTTTGGTCATAGGCGTCGACGAGCGCCTGGTAGGCCGCGGGGTCCTCGCCGGGGAGCGCGATGGAGGCGGCATCGACGCCGTGTTGCAGGGCGTTGAAGCGGGAAACGGACTTGCCCTCGACGGAGCGGGGTCCGGTAGAACGCTGCGCATTGGCGCGGTTCGCGGTGAGTTGGGCTTGGGTCGCCATACTCAAGGAAATATCATGCGGGTGTGCGGGATTTTTGGGGTGGTGGCTGTAAGTGATTGATGGGATTAGGAATTCTCTTGAGATCCTCGCGCAATGCGTTATTGCGGATTTCGAGGATCCACGCTGAATCCGGCAACGAGGTCCGCGACTTGGGAGCTAGACAGACACGTGAGGGACTGGCGTTACTAACGACTTTGTGCGGACTAATCCCGTGATCGGCAAGTAGCCGTGGAATTGATTCGGCCGGGTTGGGCCACTGTCGCATCGTCGTCCAGCCGCAAAGATGCGACTCGCCGGGCGACAATGCGCGACGGTCTCAAGAAGGTAGTCACAAGGCGAGTTGTTGGGAGTAATCCGGCGACTGTTGGCGTCAAGTCGGGTGTTCATTCATAAAGAGCGAGTTCCGGCATCGGATAATGCTTGCGGTTGCGCGTCCACAGCCTCGCTCCGCTCACGACTGCGCTGGCGGCGATCAAAGCGTCGCCCAACTCAACGGCATGGCTCTTGCGGTAACGTCGCAGGTATTCTCCGGCACGACGGCCCACGGCTGCGTCTATGGGGACGCAGAGCAGAGCGTCGAACAGAGCATCGAGTGCGGCATATTCCGACGGGCGAGCGCCAGCCCAGAGTTCGGCAACGCTGACGGCGGAGTAGAGGATCAACGCGTCGGATTGACCGAGTTCGAGCCACCGCGACACCATGGTCTTGTCCCGGCCTCGGGATACCTCTATCAGGATGTCCGAATCGGTGAGAACGGTCACCGGTCGCCCAGGCGGTCGAGCCTTGAGCCCCTGCGCAGTCCCCTGACTTCTTGGCTACTGTCTGCCACTCTCGCGCGGGATTTCCGGATTCCCACGAAGCTCTGCATCGCAGCCATACGCGCGTCCTGGCGTCCAAGGTATCGCTCCCGCGCGGCCTGCCGGACCAACTCGGAAATAGTGGTCTTCTCGATGCGGGCGCGCGCGTGAAGGGCTTCCCAGAGCTGGTCGTCAAGATACAGTTGCGTCCGCCTCATGATGTATATTGTACATCGCCATTTCCGGCTCCCGCCGCCGGACCGCTTCCCACTCCGAAAGGCGACTTATCGGGAGTAGTCGACGCAACTTCCTCGATCGCCGTTTGGGGCCAGTGTCCGGATCGCCGACCATCTAGCCGGAACGGCGCGTTAAACCCCGCCGCCTTCGCCGAGCTTGGCCGGATCCAATGGGCGGTCTGAGACGAGAGAATCGCTTTGGCGAAGGTCTCCCCGCCATCCGCCCCGACCCTCACAACGCCAACCCTGCAAACGCCACCAGGGATGCAACCGACGCAATCGCCATCCGCCGCCGCGCGCTCCGTGGTCCCGGGTCCTGGACCTTCACTGCCGCGAGCACCACCGCGAGCGCCACCATAGCTTCGACCGCCAACACATCCACGCTCGCCCCCTGCCCTACCCGGATTGCAAGAAAAACCGCCACCCCAGTCACACCCGCACACGCCCCGTGGAGGCAAGCCAGATGCACGGCGTACTGCATGAAATAGCAGAAGAACAGCCGCCGGTCGCCCGTTACCGCGAACGCCGCCAACCAGAACAGACCGGGTAACACCGCCGCCGCGGCGGCGGGCCCGGGAATCCTCCGCAATGCCGCCGCCAGCGCGACGCACGGCAGGGCCCACTCCCATCCGCCCCAGAAGGAGGCCGCCGCCAGTGCGGCCAGCCAAACCCCAATCACTGCGGCAAATCCATCATCCAGATTCCTGACGAGCCAGTAGTGCAGATAATCATGAAGATAAGGCGTTTGATGTTGGTAGTTCGAGATCACCGGCGCCGCGAAACGGTAAGATCTCGCGGGACGGCTCGCGAAGGCCGCAGACGCCTCCGGCAGATCCTGGATCGTCAGCTCGCGTGCCAGCCTGTACCCGTCGCGCTGTATCTTCGCCTACCATGTCGTACGGATCCGACCGGGTTCTAGAAGTCAATGGCACGGAGTTTCGAATAATTGTACCGCGCGGTAACGTTCCAGATAACGGGGAACGAGTGACGCACAGACGGGAAGTTCGCCGGGCAAGGTTCGTCAGCAGGTCTCAACTTCCCCCTTGCCGGCGATCCGCCGGAGCAGGCCGGTCACTTCGGAGGATCGGGCGTTAGAACTAACTATTCTTCGCGGAGGGATGCCACAGGGTCGACATTCGAAGCGCGATTTGCAGGTCCGTACATCGAGGCCAATGCTGCCGCGCCGAGGAAGCCGACAACGAATATGTAGGCAGGGGGATCGTAAGGGCTGAGTCCGTAAAACGATCCCATCAAGACGCGGGCCAAGGCAACCGCGCCGATCCATCCCAGCCCCAAGCCCACGAGCACGACGCGAAATCCCTGCCGGAAGACCATGGACAGGATGGCCGGTTTGCCAGCGCCCAGCGCCATGCGGATTCCGAATTCGCGTTTTCGCTGGCTCACCAGATAACTCATCACGCCATACATGCCCACACCCGCCAGAGTGAGCCCCACCATCGCCAGGCACATGGCGAGCGCCGAGCCTGCGAGCGGCAGCAACCGCCACTGGTCCAACGCCTCTCGCATCGGCTGGATGGAGACCGGCAGGTCCGCGTCAATCGAGTGGATAGCGCTGCTCAATTCGGATCGCGATGCTTCCGTGTCACGATCCAGGCGCACCAGCAGCGCGCTCTGCTCGCGTGCTGCAGGATCTACCGGCAGGTAGATGTAATTTTCGTCCACGCGAGAGAGCCAGACACTACGCGTATCGGCGGTCACGCCGATCACTTCGCGCATTGGCGACGTGGGTTCATCTTCAACCTGGAACCGCTTCCCGAGCACGGATTGGCCGGACCAGAGACGTCGCGCGGTTGCCCGGCTGACCATCGCGACCGCAGCGCCAGAGACTATCTCCGCCGCGTTAAAAGTGCGGCCTTCCACAATGGGAATCCCCAGCAGTTGGAAGTATTCCGGTGACACGCAATTGAACGGACTATTCGTGCGGGCGCCCGCTGCACCGTCCAAAGCGAGCAGGGAAAGTGTCGGACGATCGGACAACGGGGGCGCTGCCGCCGCCGCGTGTGCCAGCACATGAGGCGACGACTGCAACTGCGCGTACAGCCGCCGCCGGAACGACGCGGCTCGCGCGCCCGAATAGCCTGCGGTGCCGAGATTGTACTTAATGGCAATCACGCGATCGGTGGCAAATCCCGGGTCTGTGGAGAGCGATTGTTGGAAGCTCCGGAGCATCAAACCCGCGGCCGAGAGCAGCAGGGTGCAAACCGCGACCTGCGCGATCATCAGCGCATTACGGACCCGTGAGCCGCGAGTACCGCCTGCGTCCTGCCGCGCGGCCAACGATAGATCCCAGCGGCTGGCGTTCAGCGCCGGCGCCAGCCCGCAGGTGATGGCGGCAACCAGCGAAATCGCAAGTGCGAATCCCCACGCTTCGGCGTCCAGACAAAAAGCGGGGAGTGCGATTCCCATGTTGGCCGCTTTCCCCGCCAGAAATTGGGAGGCGCTGCGGAGCAATTGTGCGGCGAACAGTGTGCCCGCCGTGCCCCCAAGCAGCGCGAGGAGGATGCTTTCGGTCATGAGTTGTCGCACGAGCCGTCCCCGGCTGGCGCCGAGTGCGAGGCGAGTTGCCATCTCTCTACCCCGCCGCGAGGCCCGCGCGAGCAGCAAGTTTGCCAAGTTCGCGCATGCAATGAGCAGCACCAACACGGTAGGTGCCATCAAGAGA
>JBDTPR010000392.1:0-6508 GCA_039932635.1 Candidatus Solibacter sp. | reverse complement strand
GGGCGGACCGCGTCTTCGGTGCCTTCCTCGTCGAACAGATCGCGCGGGGTCTCCTGAAGTTTGCGGATTTTTTTATTGAACTGATCGATGTTGCGGACGCCATATTCGGCCAGCAGGCGCAGACGGCGCTCCATCTCCAGGACGGCGTTGCGGAGCGCGTTTGTCGCCTTTTTGGGATCGGTGATAACGGGAGTGAGCAGGTGCGGAATGCCCTCGTACATGCCCAGTTCGACGCGCTTGGGATCCACCATGATGAGGCGGACTTCGTCGGGCGTGGCCTTATAAAGAATGGCCATGATCAGGGCGTTGATCATGACGCTCTTACCCGAGCCGGTGGAGCCGGCGATCAGCAGGTGCGGCATGGTTTCGAGCGCGGCCACTCGTATGCGGCCGTTGATATCCTTGCCGAGCGGAATCGTCAGATATGAAGGCGAGCCGGTGAATTCGTCGGACTCAATGAGCTGGCGCAGCGCGATGATTTCGCGCTTGACGTTGGGGACCTCGATGCCGACGGTATTTTTGCCCGGGATACGCTCGATGAGGATGGACTCGGCGTGCAGGCCGAGGCAGAGATCCTCGCGCAGGTTGAGCATCTTGGCGTACTTCATGCCGGCTTCGGGCTTGAACTCGAAGGTGGTGACCACGGGACCGGGATTGATCTGGGTGACGGTGCCGAGGACGTTGAACTCCTCGAATTTGGCTTTGATGCGGCTGGCGGTTTCCTTGAGCTCCTGCTCGTCGTAGGGATTGCGCGCGGGCGGTTCATTGAGGTAATGGGTTGGCGGCAGACGGAAGACCGGGTCGATGCGGGCGGCGGTGGAGCGGGTTGCGTCCTTATCGGGAAGCAGCGCGGGGAAGAGTTCCTCGGCGGGAGGCGCCACGTCCTCGATCTGGCGAATCGGAATCTCTTCGAGGGTGGGGTAGCGGCCGGCGAGCGGCGAGGGTTCCTCGACGCTGGCGTATTCGCCTGGCGGTCGAACTTCCTGGGATTCCCACGGGGCGCGGCCATCCACGTCCGAGGGCAGGGGCGCAACGCGCTGCGTGTTGCGGGCGCCGGCAGCGCGGGCTGGAACCGGATCGGGTTCGATGGAGGCGGCGATCGTCTCCTTTTCCCTGCGGACGGGAGCAGCGTGGCGGGCGGCGGCCCTGGCCTTTGCCTTCTCGATGGAGCGCTGGTGTACACGTTCGCGCCAGGCGCTCCACGCGGCGGCGCGGGCGGCGAACCACGCGGCGGGTCCGGCGAGCCAGGCGGCAAGAGTCGCGAGGGTAAAAGTGGAGACCAGATAGATCGAGATGATGATGGCGGTCAGGGTGACCACGAGCGCGCCGATCACGTTGAGTGAGTCGACCAGGTAGTTGGCCACCAGAAGTCCGAGGGTCCCACCGATGCGTATGTTGCCTTCAAAAAGGCGAAAGGGCGCGAAGGAGAGGGCTGCGCTAAAGGCGAGCGTGAGCAGAATGGCGCCGAGAATCTTGATGCCACCGGCCTGCAATTCCTCGCTGCGGATCCACTTCCAGGAGAGGAGGAAGATCAGGAACGGGAAGAGCAGGGCCGCGGCTCCGAACATCTGGAAGAGCAGATCTGAGATGTAGGAGCCCGGGTAACCGACAAGATTGAGAGGGCGCGCCGAGGCAGCAGTATCGAACGACGGATCCTGGGTATGGTACGAGACGAGACTCAATAGCATCACCAGGCCCAGCGAAAGCAGCAGGAACCCGACGATTTCATTCAGCCGTCGATGCTGAGTTGGGGATAAAAGCTTCATCACGCTGGCCGGCGGATGAAAGCCAGAGCAATGACTATTATGCCAAAAATAATTCGATAGTACACGAAGGGCCGCAAGCCGCTGCGACGCAAATAATGCAGAAACCACGCGATGACGATGCAGCCCGTAACCGTGCTGATGGCGATGCCCAGGAGAAAGTCGGTGGTAAGGATGCCGTGCAGACCTCCCTTCTTATACATGTCATAGAGTGCCTTGGCGGCGGCGGCGCCGATCGCGGGAGTGGATAGGAGGAAGGAGAAACGCGCGGCGGACTCGCGGGTCATATTGCGGAAGAGACCGGCGGTGATGGTGATGCCGCTGCGCGAGGTCCCGGGTACGACGGCGAGGGCTTGTGCGATGCCAATGCTGGCGGCGTCGAGCAGGCCGACGGAGGCGATGTCGCGGTGGCGGCGGGAGGCCGTCTCGGCGAACCACATGAGGACTCCGACGACGATCAGCATGGCGCCGATCACGAACGGATTGCGCCAGGCACCTTCGGCCTGTTTATTGAAGACGAGTCCCGCGATGCCAACCGGGATGGTGGCGACGACCAGGAGCCACAGCAGGTTGCGATTGTGCTCGAGTTCGTCGTCGCCGCGCATGCGGAAGCCGAAGCCTTGGCCGATGATCTGGACCCAATCGCGGGCGAAGTAGAGCAGCACGGCGAGGAGGGTGCCCAGGTGGAGGGCGATGTCGAAATCGAGGCCTTCTACCTGCCAGCCGAAGAGCCACGAGGTGAGGTAGAGATGCGCGGTGCTGGAAACAGGCAGAAATTCAGTCAGACCCTGGACGAGTGCCAGGACAATCACCTGGAGTAGAGGCATTAGGACTAAGGGTCCGCAAATCAGGTGGGCTATGTCAAGTTCGCGGCAACGAGTCCCGCCCTTACGCCGCTTCGGGCTTCTGCCCGATCTTGGCGCGCGACTGGAAGAACAGGGCGATCATCACCAGGATGGCGGCCGCTCCGCCGGCGCAGCCGAGCCAGAAGGACAGCCAGTCGTGGGTCACCGCCGTGCCGGTTTTGGTAGTGAAGAAATCGAGAGACACGCCGGAGAGCAGTGAGCCTATGAACATGCCCACGCCGTAAGTGAGGAAGGTGAGGAAGCCCTGCGCGGTGCCGCGGAGATGGGCGGGCGCTTCCTGGTCGGTGTAGAGTTGGCCGGTGACGAAGAAGAAGTCGTAGCAGAAGCCGTGCAGCATGATGGCGAGGTAGAACATCCACATGCCGGCGCCGGGGTTGCCGTAGGCCAGCAGCCCGTAGCGCAGGCTCCAGCAGGCGAGGCCAAGGATGAGGACTCCGCGCACGGTTATGCGGCGGAAGATGAGAGGCATGAGGAGCATGACACCGACCTCGGAGACCTGCCCGAGGGTCATCTTGCCCGCGGCGTTCACCACGCCGATTTCGTTGAGGTAGACGTTGGTGAAGGAGAAGTAAAACGTGAGCGGGATACACGCCAGCACGGAGGCGATGACGAAGACCAGGTAAGAGCGCTTCTTCAGCATGACGAGGGCATCGAAGCCGAGCAGGGCGCCGACGGTGATCTTCTGTCCCTTGCCTTCGGGAGGCGTGTGCGGGAGGGTGAGACAGAAGACGCTCATGACAATGGAGACTCCGGCTGCCAGCAGGAAGGGGGTCGCGCTGGTTTCGATGCCCATGCTGCCGATGGTGAGCCCGATGGCGATCCAGCCGATGGTGCCGAACATGCGAATGAAGGGGAACTCGCCGCCGGCGTCGGTGAGTTGGCGCAGGGTGAGCGAGTTGGTCAATCCGATGGTCGGGAAGTAGCAGAGACAGTACAAAAGCATGAGGGCGTACACCGAGCTGAAATCGGTGACGAGGGTGATGCTGTAGAGGACCGCAGCTCCGACAAGGTGGAGGATGGCGAGGAGTTTTTCGGTGGCGAGGAAGCGGTCGGCGATCAGGCCCATGAAAAAGGGCGTAATCATGCTGGCGAGAGCGGTGGTACCGAAGACGGCGCCGGCTTGGGTGCCCGTGAACTTGAGGGTGACGGTGAGGTAGGTATTGAGGGTGACGTACCAGGAACCCCAGATCACGAGGTTGAGGAACATCATCAGGCATAGGCGCGCCTTGAGGGAAAAGGGCATGAGTGCAGTGTAACCGAAGGGGGGCAGGCGAGGAGTGCAAAAAGCGAAGACGGGCCGGTTAGGGACGGCCCGCCTTCTTGGCGCAGGGAGAAAACCGCTAGAGACTTTAGTTGGCTTCGTCGGCCGAAGGGCCGTAGATCGCAGGCACGGGGATATCGCACATGCGCAGGTAAACGGACAACTGGCCGCGGTGGTGGACGATGTGGTTGAAGATCATGCCGCGGATCACGGCGACCTTGGGCATGGTGAACATGACTTTGCCGCCGCCGAGCAGCGACCACGGCTTCATCATCGCGTCGTTGTCCGCGGTTGCGAGGGCCGCGCGGAACTCGGTGGCGCCTTTATCGAAGAGGGCCAGCAGTTCCTCGGTGGTCTTCACCACCGGCGGGGTGTAGGGTTCGCCGCCTTCGGGCGCGTAGTCGAAGCTATCGCTTTGAATGGTGGTCACGCCCCAGCCGAGCATGGTGGCGATGTGAATGGACAGCGAGCCCATGTCGAAAGACTTGGGGTGCGGTTTGTAGGTGAATTTATCGGCAGGAATACGCGCCAGGCATTTGCGGGTGCTGGCGAGTTCCTGGTCGAGTTCGGGAAGTAGGGTGTCTGCAATTCTCATAGTGTCCTCCAGGTTAGATATTTCGCTTTTTGTTCGCCCGAGTAGTATATCGATTCCCGGAGCCGGGAGCAAGCGAAACTTTTGGTTGGCAGTATAGAATGGATGGCGCCCGGGAAAAGGGCGCAAGGAGTTTCCCCGATGAAACGCAATGTCATCGTCTTGAGCATAGTCTTGAGCAATTTGTTCGCGCCTGTGGCATGGCCACAGGCCGATAATCTGGTGTCGCCGGAAGTTCAGGCGGATAGGCACGTGACTTTCCGCCTGCGGGCTCCGAAGGCGAGCGACGTGTCGCTCTCGATGGACTACATGCCGGCAGGCACGCGCGAAAAGATGACGAAGGACGCGGACGGCGTTTGGAGCGTGACCATCGGTCCGCTCGACCCCACGGTCTACATTTACTCCTTCAATGTGGACGGCGTGACGATGGCGGACCCGGTGAATCCGAATATGAAGCTACGCGCGCGGACGTCGGCGAGCATGGTGGAGGTTCCGGCTACGACTCCCGCACTGTGGGAAGCGCGCGACGTGCCGCACGGCACTGTGCAGATCAACTGGCAAAAATCCAGCGCGATCAACGGGGAGACGCGATGGGTATGGGTGTACACGCCGCCGGGTTACGAGAAGGGCAATCAGACATACCCGGTGCTGTACCTGTTCCACGGGTCGAACGACACGGCAGGCGGCTGGACCCTGGCGGGACACGCGAACTTCATCCTGGATAATCTGCTGGCGGAAAAGAAGGCGACGCCGATGATCGTGGTGATGCCGTTCGGTCACGCCGTGCCGTTCGGCGGGCGGGGACAAGGGAACAACACCGACCTCTATGAGAAATATATCGTGAGCGACGTAATTCCTCTGGTGGACGGCAAGTACCGCGTGAAGGCCGGGAGGGAGAATCGGGCGATCGCGGGGCTCTCGATGGGCGGGGGGCAATCGCTCGCGATTGGCTTCCGGCACCTGGATCTATTCAGCTCGGTGGGGGCTTTCAGCGCGGCAATTCCGGGCGACTTTGAAAAGGAATTCGGGGCGGCGCTGGAGAAGCCCAAGGAAACCAATGCGAAGTTGAAGGTCTTCTGGTTTGCGTGTGGGAAAGCCGACAGTTTGTTCGACAGGTCGCAGAAGTTTTCGGAGATGCTGGATAAGCACCAGATTAAGCATACGTTCCGCCCTAGCGAAGGGGCGCACGTATATAAAGTGTGGCGGAGTTACCTCACGGAGTTCGTGCCACTGCTGTTTAAGTAAGCCAGAGTTCCGGAGTGGACAGGCCAAGAGGTTCTGTCATACCCTACTGGAAGTACCCATTGATGTCTAAGATCAGGTGCGTCGCATGGCTGGCGATGGCGCTTGCAGTGCCCGTGGGTGAAGCGGGCACGATCGCCGCATTGGCTACCACGCTGCCATCACCGGCATTCAAGGTCGAAACCGATGGCTGCCCTCCCGCTCCCCATAAGGTGAGGAAGCCGAGCGCGGCGGGCGGCACTACGGTGGCGTTCAGCGAATAGGCTCCGGCATTGGCCGGGATACCACAAGAGGAACCGGCGACCGGGAAATCGCGGCGCGTGGAGGCTGCGAGTTGCGGTTGCCCGTACGGTCCCACGGCGCCGCGCGTGTCGGCGATACGGCAAGGAGTGGCGGTGTAGAAGTTCATGCCTCCGAGGCCGGGCGGGGCGAAGTAGCCATTGATGTCGATGATGACATCGGTGGCCGAGGTTGCGATCAGGTTAATGGCGCCGTTTGTCCCGGCAGGCACGATTGCGGCGTTGGCCGTGACCGCTCCCGTAGGAGCGTTGAGGGTGGACGCCCCAGGTTGCGGCTGGCCGGCGGGCCACGCGCTGAGGAAGCCCAGAGGCGCCGATGGCACCACGGTCATATTAAGTGCGTACGCTTGCGCCCCGGCGGGAATGCCGCACATCCCGGCGATCGGGAAGGTGCGTGTTGTGCCGCCCACCAGCGCGGGGCCGGCCAGCGCTCCCGTACCGACGCGCGTGTCGGCGATGCGGCACGGCGTGAGCGCGTAGAACTG
>JBDTPR010000391.1:0-6513 GCA_039932635.1 Candidatus Solibacter sp. | reverse complement strand
TGATCGAGAAGTTATCGTTGTCGGTATCCGGGATGAAGCCCTTGGGGACCACCATGTAAAGGTTGGCGGTGATCAGCAGGACCGCGACGAACATGGCCAGCATCACGGGGCGGTGGCGCAAAACCCAGTGCAGCGTGGAGCCATAGAGATCGCGCGTCCAATCGAAGATGCGCTCCAGGATGCGATACATGAGGCCGTGCTTTTCCTGGCCCTTGTGTTCACGGAGAAAGCGGCTGCACAGCATCGGCGTCAGGCTGATCGACACCATCCCGGAGATCAGAATGGCGGTGCAGATGGTGACCGCAAACTCGCGGAAGAGCCGCCCCAGGATGCCCGCCATGAAAAGGATCGGGATGAAGACCGCGGCAAGCGACAGCGTCATGGAGACGATGGTGAAGCCGATTTCGCGCGACCCGGTGAGCGCCGCCTGCATCGGTTTCTCGCCCATCTCAATGTGGCGTACGATGTTCTCCAGCATCACGATGGCGTCATCCACCACGAAGCCGATGGAGAGAATCAACGCCATCATGGAGATGTTGTTGAGGCTGAAATTCAGCAGGTACATCACCGAAAAGGTGCCGATGATGGAGAACGGCAGCGCCATCGCGGGGATCATGGTGGCGGAGAAATTCCGTAGGAAGAGGAAGATCACCATGATCACCAACGCCAGGGTGGCTGCCATGGTGAACTGAATATCGTTGAAAGCCTCGCGAATGTTCTTGGACCGGTCGCCGCGAATCCCCAGCCGCACGCTGGGCGGCAGCGCCGCCTGGAAGACCGGCAGCAGGCGCTTGATGTTATCCGTGACCTCGATGGTGTTGCTGCCCGGTTGGCGCATCACCGCAAGACTCACCCCCATGGTGCCTTCGTTGCCGTATTCACCGCCGTAAATTTTGGAGAAGTTCTTATCGTCCTCGACGCTGTCGATGACGCGCGCGACATCGCCGAGACGGACTGGCGTACCGTTCTTGTAGGTGACGATCAGCGGCCGGTAAGCCGCGGCGCGCATCAATTGACCGTTGACCTGGATGTTGTACGAGGTGCTGGGGCCATACAGCGTGCCGGTGGGGATGTTGACGTTCCAGTTGCGTATGGCCTGGTCAATCTCGTTGAGGCCGATATTGCGGGAGGCCAGTTCGTTGGGATCCACCTGCACGCGCACGGCATACTTGGCGGAACCGTAGACTTGCACCTGCGCGACGCCATCCACCATGGAAATGCGCTGCGCCATCATCGACTGGGCATATTCGTCGAGGTCGCTGAGGCGCATGTTGGGGGAGGTCAGGAAAAGGCTGATGATCGGCGAATCGCCGGGGTTGACCTTGCGGAAACTGGGCGGCGTCGGCATGCCGGGAGGCAGCAGCGGCATGGCCGCGGCAATCGCCGTTTCCACGTCCACGGTGGCGCCGTCGATATCGCGGCTGAGATCGAATTGCAGGGTGATGGAGGTGGAACCTTGGCCGCTATTGGAGATCATGGAATCCAGCCCGGCGATGCCGGTGAACTGGCGCTCCAAAACGGTGGCGACCGACGATGCCATGGTATCGGGGTTGGCCCCGGGCAAGCCGGCATTGATACTGATGGTGGGATAGTCCACCTGGGGAAGATCGCTGACTCCCAGGCCGTTATAGGCGATAATTCCGAACAGCGCGACGCCGGCCATCAACAGGCTGGTGGCGATCGGCCGCCGGATAAAAGTTTCCGATATATTCACCCCGACCCCCTCCTAGCCCTTTTTACCGCGGCCCGCACGACCTCCGCCGCCCCCGCCTCCCCCTCGACCGTCCTTGACCACAACCTTACTGCCGGGAGCCAGCCGCAATTGCCCCTCGGTGACCACGGTCTCACCCAGCGCGAGACCTTCATTGACCACCATGTCCTGCTCCACCCGCGATCCGGTGACTACGGGCCGCGACTCCACCGTCTGATCCTGCTTGACGACGTACACGAAAGGACCGGCCTGACCGGTCTGAATGGCTGCGTTCGGCACCACCACCGCGTTCTTTTCGGTGGTCAGGCGCAGCGTCACGCGCACGAACTGTCCGGGCCACAACTTGTGGTCGGTGTTGGGGAAGGTGCCCTTCAACTTAATGGTGCCGGTAGTGGTATCCACTGCGTTGTCCACGAAGGTGAGTTTGCCGCTTTCTTCGTCGCCTGTTTCAGCATCCTGCGGACGCGCGCGCACCGTAAGGGTACCCAGCGCCATATATTTTTTGATGGCGGAGAGCTGATTTTCGGGTACCGAGAAGGTGACGTAGATCGGCTCCACCTGATTGATGGTCATCATGTCCATGTTGTTGGCGGTGACCACGTTACCCTGCTTGACGGTGAGGTTGCCGGTGCGTCCGTTGATGGGCGAATAGATGGTAGTGAAACCGAGCTGGACTTTGGCATTTTCGGCCGTCGCGGTGCTGGCTCCCACGGCTGCCTGAGCGCTGGCGATGGCGGCGTTATCGGCGTTCACCGCCTGGGCGCTGGCATCGGCGGCGGCCCGCAACTGCTCCGCCTGGTCCTTGGAAATAACACCTGCCTGGAAGAGTTCGGCATAGCGTTTTGCCTGCGCATCCTGGTACTTGGCGTTGGCTTCATCGCGCGCCTTGTTGGCCTGCGACTGGAGCATCACGGCGCGATCGCGCTGGATGTTGGCGACCGCCTGGTTGTAGGCCGCTTCGAGCGGGCGCTGATCGATTTCGAAGAGCTTCTCGCCCTTCTTGACGAAATCGCCTTCCTTGAAAAAGACGCCTAGCAACTGTCCGCCGACCTGGGCTTTCACGGTGATCGCGGAATAGGCTTCCACGTTGCCGATCACCTGGATCTCTACCGGGACATCGCGGGTGAAGGCGTTGGCCACGGTCACCGGCACATCGCCGCCGCGGCCGCCACGGCCGCCTTCACCGCCGGGGGCGTCCGATTTGGCGTTCGCGCCGCTACCGCCACAACCACAAAGCGCCAGGGCGAGGGCCGTGGTAAGGCCCAACACCCAAAGCGGCTGAAAAGTTTTTCGATGGCCCGTGGAAACAAGAGCCCAGAGAGTAGGCATAGGGGAATCTACCTGTTAGGCGACAAACCACATAGTAATGTTACCGGACCAACCCCGCAATGGCCCAATTTGGGGTAAGATTTTGGAACTTTCTACAGCTTGGGCTTGGGGGGCGGGAGTTCGCGGGCGGTGACCGGATCCTGGAACCCGGTGCGGGCGTGGGAGCCATCGCAAAATGGCTTGTTGGCCGATTGTCCACAACGACATAGGGAAATTACGGTACGCCCGGCCAGTCCGAAGGCCGCTCCCGTAGGGTCCAGAATTTCGAAGTCGCCCTCGATCCGGATGGGGCCATTATTCAACACGCTGATCTTTGTTGGCATCACTGGGATGGTAGCACGAGCGGCTTTGGCGCCTTGCCGAGCCAGGCGTCATTATCCGATTGACAACAATTAAGCTTCCGGATCCTCCGGCATGATGTCGCGGAGCAGAAAATCCGAGTAGCGCCTGAGCGCAGTGTAGTACACCTCCATCGCACGGCGCGAGACCTTGCCGGATTGCTCCAGGCGAAACACACCGTCCGGAGGTGGCAAGCCAGAGGGGACTTCCCGTATGATGGCGTCGAACTCTTCCTTGGAGGCGATGTGGCCGCGCCGCGCATCTTCAAGCTCTTGCGCCAACCTGAGACCGGTATCTCGATGTGACTTGTCGCGCATCGAAGCACCTCCAGGCGCCTCAACTCATGCAATGGAATTGTATTCCTGAAAATCCCCGGCCGCAAGTGTTGGCGCGGAATGTGTTGGCGCGGAAGGACGGCGTGAAGAAGCCAGAGCCGAAGAAATTCGGCTAATTCTTGCTACGTTCCATCTCAGCAACGATTCTTCGCGCTGTGAGGTAGGCCACGAGGGTTTCCTGGGTCCGGTTGTTCTCAAATTTAGATAATGACGGAACGAAGCCAATCCCATTTTCGGACAGTGGCGAGGGAAGCGCCGCCTCCCTTGTCGGAAAGATAGCACAGGGGTTGTGCCGAACTTGAGTGGCAGCGAGGCAAAGCGCTGACCGATAACGGGTTATTTAGTGCAATCGGACGAACTTTCGGTCTTCGACCTGCTCACCGGCCCCCCGTCTTGACCACTTCCAGGCCTCGCTGCAGAATCTCATCCTTACCTTCCGCGACCCCTTTCCGGGTGCGTGAGGCGGGATGGGTGGGCAGAATCCCGATGCCGTGGTGCTGCGAGCCGTCGTGCTTGAGGACCTTCATGCCCGTCCAGGACAGGTTGTACCCACCAGACAATCGGAACGGGTTCACATTGCCGTTGGTGCCGGCAGTTGGACCTCCCACGATGGCGCCGAGCTTGTAGAACTCCACGATCCCCATCACGGTTTCGGCGTAGCTGATGGCGCGCCCGTCGGTGAGGAAGACGCGGGGGGCTTTGAAGCGCGGTTCGGCGGGCTTCAAATCCCAGCCGCTCTCGGTGAAACCGAAATCGACGCGGTCCGGCTTGGGAACGCTGGGCACATTCCATTTGGCGCTCCGAATGGTGTCGCCGGTGATGTGTTGCAGGGAGAGCACGCCCGACTGGCCGGGGTAGCCGCGCATGTCGAAGATGATTCCCTTGGCGGCGGCGAGCCGCGGCGCCAGGGCGCTCCACTCGGCATCGGCGACGCGGTCCAGATCGACGTAGAAAATGCCAGGCTCGAGTTCGGTGATTTTGTTGGTCGGACGCGGCTCGGTATAGGTCTCGGGATCCTTGAATTTGCGAGGTCCACAGGGGAGGTCCACGATCCTGGTGGTTCCAGGCGTCGAGAACGGCTCGATTTCGAGCGCCATGCGCGCACCGCTGCAGACCGACAGATCGGCAGCCAGGCGGGAACGTATCCACTGGTCGGTGGCGCCGGAGATCAGCGCGCGAGCCTCCGCCGCGGCTTGATCGATCGGCTTGCCGTCGATCTTCAAGACGCGGTCGCCGGGCGCAATCCCCTGCGCGGCGGACTGGGCGCGGGTCACCAGGAACTGGCCCTCGATCCAATCGAGCGTTACGGGCGGTACGAGTTGCGGCCGGGCATTAGGCCCCCCAACGCGGCCATGCCCGTCCTTCAGTGCGGCGACCATGCGAGCGAGGGTCTTTTCGAATTCAACTGGACCCGCGTCCGTGGCGGCGGCGCGGAGGCCCTTGGGCAGTTCGGCGGCCCAATCGGTCTTGACGACATCGAAGTAGGGGTAGAAGTGCTGGAAGACATTCCACGCGATGACCACGTCGGCCAGGCGCACGGCGCGATCTTCCGCGCTGTACTGATAGAGCTCGGGTTTCGGGGAACGCGGGGTATGCGGCAGCGTGCCATCGTCATCCACATAGAGGGCGAGCGGTATGCCGGCGCGCAGGCCGGGGGCGATCGACGCGGTGAAGGGTTCGGGCAGCGGCCCCGAGACAGGGTTTTTGGCGCGAGGGCTCTTGTAGAGGTTGTACGTGACAGCGGATTCAAGCAGACCGATGCCCTGATGCTCGTATCGTATGAAGTGGGGCGGCTTAGTAGAGACGGCGGGAGCGGCGGGGGCGGCGCCGCTGAAGATTTGCAGCGTGGGAGCCACAGGTTGGAAGAGTTTCGTGAGGCGCGCTTGCAGGTCGGCGATAGACTCCGCGGCTTCGACGGCACGGACGCCCAGCACGGCGAAGCGTTCCCAGTCCGCGGCGGCGGCCTCATCGCTGGGGTGGAACATACGCACGTAGCCATAGAGTTTGGCGAAGGCGGTGAGGTTCGTCAACCCCTGCGCGGTGAGCGGACGCGCCGCCTCGGCGGGTTCGGTGTGGATTTCGTCCAGTATTTCGAGCGTCACGTCGTCCACCCACGCCTTGCCAGGGCCGAAGAGCATGAAGCCGGCCACGATGGTGGCAGCGTCGCCCGGGACATCCGTGGTGATGCTATAGGTCTTCCATTCGGACGAGATCACGGGGTTTCGCTGCATGTTTTCAAGGAAGGCCATGGAGCGGTCGGCGCGGTCCAGGCGCAGCCACATTTGCGCGCGCGTGGCTTCGCCTTCCACGCGGATGGCGGCGGTCATGCGAATGCGGCGCAGCTTGTACCCGGCGGTGGGCAGGGTCTGAATCAGATTGCCGAACATATTCTGCGGCGGGTTGGCGACGCCGGTGAGCATGGCGCAGCGCGCGCCGGTGCGGCAATTGTCTTCGACAGTTTTGGCGCCGAACCCGGCGTCGGCGAGCATTTGAGGCAGCATCCAGCCGGTTGGGACGCCGCCGGCGTTGCCTTGCTCAAAGCCTGGATTGGCGAACTTGGATTGTGCCAGGGCGGCGCCGGCCAAGAGGATCGCGAGCAAAACGGACTTCATGCACCGATTGTCTTTCATTGCACACCCGAGGGAAAGGGGCTATCTAAGAGAAGTCTAGGAGACCGTTAAGATGGCGCGATTCCCGCAAGAAGTACCTTGGGGAACGTCTTCGCGCCACCATCTTAACCCTGGCCCTAAATCTCGACGATGCCCCGTTGTGCAGCGACCACGACCGCCTGGGTGCGGT
>JBDTPR010000390.1:0-6533 GCA_039932635.1 Candidatus Solibacter sp. | reverse complement strand
CTGTCGCAGCAAAGTAGTAATGTCCTAATTGGGCAAAGTAGAAATGTCCTATTGACAGGGTCCAGCCTGAAGGGTGGACGAAGGACAACTACTGATGACCCAAGCCGAGCGAGACCGGCTGGTGGCCTTGAAGAAGGCCAAGAAGAAATTGATCACGCAAAAACAGGCTGCCGAAGAAATCGGCGTCACGGAGCGGCAGGTACGGCGACTCCTGCGGAAGCTGCGGCAGAAAGGAGACCAGGCGGTAGTCCATGAGTTGCACGGGCGAGCATCCAATCGGAAGTTGCCGGCCGAGTTGGAGCAACGCGCCATCGCGATTCTTTCCGACCCCGTATATCGGGGGTTCGGGCCGACCTTGGCCAGCGAGTACCTGCACAAATTGCACAAGATTACGGTGAGCAAGGAAACGTTGCGGCAGTGGATGGCCAAAGCTGGGTTGTGGAGCGCCGGCCATATGCGTGTGGTGGAGATACACCAGTGGCGACCGCGGCGGAGTCGCTGCGGCGAGTTGGTGCAGTGGGACACGAGCACGCACGACTGGCTGGAAGGCCGCGGCGAGACGATGTACTTGATCTCGATGATTGACGACGCCACCAGCCGACTGTTCGCGCGCTTCGTGCGGCACGATACCAGCGAAGAGAACCTGCGCCTGTTGTGGGCGTATCTGGAGCGGTTCGGGCGGCCGCTGGGGTACTACACGGACAAAGCGGGGATGTTTCAGGTGGCAGTGAAGACCAAGCGGCAGGAGCAGCGCGAAGGACGGGACCGGCCTGAGATGCCCCCGACGCAGATAGGACGGGCCTTACGCGAACTGAACACGGTCTGGATTCCGGCGCACTCGCCCCAAGCCAAGGGTCGCGTGGAGCGCCAATTTTCGACCGCGCAGGACCGCTTGGTGAAAGGGTTGCGGGTTGCGGGGGCATGTACTCTCGAAAATGCCAATGCGTACTTGGAGAAAGAATATCTGCCTTGGTGGAACCAGACCCTGGCCGTGCAGGCGGCCGACCCTGCGGATGCTCATCGGCCATTGGGCAAAGAGCACGATCTGGCGGCGATCCTGAGCCACGTAGAGCAGCGCCAGGTGACCAATGACTACACCGTGCGGTATGACGCAAAGGTCTATCAGATTGACCGCCGGGATGTGCGGGCAGGGATGCGTAAAGCCTGGGTACGTGTCGAAGAGCGTTTGGACGGGACTATCGCAGTACAGTTTCAGGGAAGCTATGTTCGTGTACGCCGCTGCGCTCCGCCGTTGCCCGGCGTGGTGTCGCCCAACGCGACAGAGGCCAAGTTGCCAAGACCCACCGGCAAGCCCAAAAGCAAAAGCCGTTGGATGGAAAACTTCTCAGTCCGGCGGAGTAGTTGAGGTAGCCCATGCTGGTAGCGGAGCAGCGTCGCAGCAACCAGCAGATAGATCGCCGGGCAAAACCGGCCCGGCGATCTACGCGCATTAAGATATCCGAAGACCGCTGCTCGGAGGCTTCACCAAAGCAGAGCTGCCCACAAAACCAAAACCCCCAGAACGGGCATCTTATGGCCCGGTTTGACTGGGGGTATGGTGCCATCTGCTTCGGAGCCAGCCCCGTCGCAGCGGTCTTCGGATCTGCCCCAGGGGGCGCGACTCCCCCAGAACATCGAATCCACTCTAAGCCCTCCCTCCAGGCGGCCCCGCTAAAACAGGACATTTCTACTTTGCTGGGAATAGGACATTTCTACTTTGCCTTGACAGCAGTAACGACCAACCCATTCCGCCTCCCGCATGATGAGGTATCATGGCTAGTCTCCGGCTACTATTTTCAGGGCTCTGGACCTTGAAACATGCACTTCCGCACAATCAGTCTTGGATGGCGAACCGCTGCGTCGATTGCAGTTTGCGGACTCGTCGGCCTGCTTGCGTTTCGCTACTTCCCTCCGGCAGCACCGCCGGGTCGGCAGGGCCCGCTTCGCATCGGGTTTGAGGCGAATCCTCCCGTTCAGATTCGCAGCGCCAACGGGTATTCCGGGCTCAGCGTGGACACGGTCAGTGAGGCGGCCCGGCGCGCCGGGATCGAGCTGAAGTGGGTTGAGACCGGGAAGAGCTCGGAAGAATCGCTGCGCGAAGGCCTGGTGGACCTCTGGCCCCTGGTGGTGGACATTCCGGAGCGGCGAGCTAACATCCACTTCGCCCGGCCGTGGATGCACAGCAATTACGTCCTGATGCTTCGGGAGGGGATCCAGATCTCCGACCAGGACTTCACAGGGCGGATTGCGGTATTCAAAATTCCGTTACACGCCCGCCTTTCGCACGAGCGATTTCCGGCAGCACAAATCGTGGAGACCGCGGCCGCCCATGGTGTGATCTCGCAAGTTTGCACGGGAGCCGCGGCGGCGGGGTTTTTCGAAATGCGGATGGCGCACAGCGAGCTGCGGGAGAGGCCTCCGGAATGTGGTTCGTCGGTGCTCCGCCTACGGACGCTTCGCGACCTGCGGCTGCAAGCAGGCGTAGCTTCCACCTTCGAAGCGGCGGGCGCGGCCGATCGAATCCAGCAGGAAATCGGCAATATGTTTCGAGACGGCTCGCAGGCAATCCTGATTGCGAAGTACTCGTATTTCGGGCTCGACGATACCTGGGCTTCCTATGAGCAATTGGATGCGGATGGTCGAAAGAACTGGTCGATCTGGCTGGCCATCGGCGTGGCATTTGCCGCGGGTGTGGTGTTGTGGCTGGCCACTTCCTTGCGCCAGCGCGAACATGCGGCAGCGGCGCTGCGCGAGAGCGAAGGTCGTTTCCGAAGCCTGGCGGATACTGCGCCCGTGATGATCGTCGCGTCGGCGGCGGATGGGCGCGCCACATTCTTCAACAAGACGTGGCTCGACTTCACTGGGCGCACCATGGAAGCGGAACTGGGTAACGGCTGGACTTCGAATCTGCATCCGGATGACCGCCATCGCGCCCTGGCGGCGTATTCGTCGTCTTTGGCCGCGCGAGAGACTTGTAGCATCGAGTATCGTCTACGCCGGGCGGATGGCGAGTACCGGCATATCATGTGCACCGGTGTGCCCCGCTTCGAATCCGACGGTGCTTTCGGGGGCTACATCGCCAGCGGCGTCGATTTGACCGATCTGAAGATCGCCCACGAAGAGGCCAGGGAGAGTCAGAATCTGGAGAGCCTCGGCGTGCTGGCAGGTGGGATCGCGCACGATTTCAATAACTTTCTCGGCGGCACGCTCTCCTATTCCGAACTGGCCCAGATGAAGCTGGCGGAAGGAACCTCTCCGGACGAGGAGTTGCTGAAGATCCGCAATGTTGCCATTCGCGGGCGCGAGGTTGTCCGCCAACTGATGATTTTCGCCGGCAAAGAGGGTGGCACGCCGGAGTTCCTGGATGTCCCCACGCTGGTCAGCGAAATGCTTGTGCTGCTGCAGATCTCGATCTCGAAGCACGCTACCATCGAGACCAGCCTGAGCGAAGATCTCCCCCCGGTGCGAGGGAATGCGGCACAAATCCGCCAGGTGGTGATGAACCTGGTGACCAACGCTTCCGAGGCGATTGGAGATCAGGATGGAGTGATTCGCGTGTCCACCGAGCTGGTCCAGGTGGGCCCGGGCTGCACTCGTCCGGAAGCAAAAGGCCTGGCCCACGGCAGCTACCTTCTGCTGGAGGTTTCAGATAACGGCACCGGGATGACACAGGAGACGCTGCGCAAGGCTTTCGATCCATTCTTCAGCACCAAGTTCACCGGCCGGGGGATGGGGCTGGCGATGGTCCAGCGCATCGTGCGAGGACTCGGCGGCACCATTCATGTCGCGAGTGCGGCGGGAGAGGGCACCAGTATGCGGGTCATGCTGCCAGGCGCTTCGACGCCTATGACCGCGAAGCAGCCTCCGGCTGTAGTTTCCGCCCCAGCAGTCGAGACCGCCGCTGAGCGCACCATTCTGATTGTGGAAGATGAGGAGGCGCTGCTGTCCGCCGTATCGAAACTGCTTCAGCGCCGGGGATTTTCGGTGCTTCAGGCCAGCAACGGTTCCGCCGCGTTGGAGTTGATCCGGACCTTTAAGGGCCAGATCGACGCCATGCTACTCGATTTCACTTTGCCCGGCGCGTCCAGCCGTACGGTCTTAGAGGCGGCCAGGATGCTGCGCCCCGACTTACTCGCGATTCTCACCAGCGCTTACAGCCGGGAAAGCGTCACGGGTTCCCTGACAGGGCTCACGATCGAGCATTTCATCAGGAAACCCTTTCACATCGAAGATCTGGTGCGCGTGCTGCAGGCGAGGCCGTTGGGCACTTCGGCGGCGCACGGGGCGTGACGCAGTTTCCGTTCACTGAAGGCGAAAGGCGTATAGGTTTGCACCGCCGGCGACGAGCACATACTGGTGGCCGTCGAGCATATAAGTGATCGGTGCGTTACTGGGGTTCGAAATCAGTCCCGCGTGCCACAGAGGCTCGCCGTTGCGCGCGTCGAACGCAATGAAGTTACCGGAACCATCGCTGCCGAACAGCAGGTTGCCCGCGGTGGTGAGCAGACTCTGCGCGCCGTTGCTGGTCTCATGCTTCCAGGCGATCTTGCCGGTCTTATAGTCGATGGCCCGCAATTCGGTGTGGAAGGTGCCGCCGCCGCGTTCCGTGCCGGAGTAGCCTTCGGGCTGCGGGTCGGTGTCGGTCTTGTAGAAGATGGCCCAGGATTGCGAAGTGCCGACGTAGAACAGGCCGGTATCGGGATTGAAGGCGGGGTTGGGCCAGCCGGTGGAGCCGTTGGAATTGGGAGAGGTCAAAGCTCCGGCAACCTGCGGTTCCTTCATCGGATCGCGGATGGGCTGACCATTGGGAGCGATGCCCTTGTACCAATTGAGTCCTTCCACGAACGGCGCGGTGAGGATGCTCTTGCCGTTGGTCCGATCCAGGACATAGAACAAGCCTCCGCGGTAAGCTTGTGCGAGCAGCTTTCGGGGCTTGCCGTCCACCACGCCGTCAAACAGGACGGGTGTCTGCGCGGCATCCCAATCATGCGTGTCGTGCGGAGAAAACTGGAAGTACCACACCATTTTGCCCGTGTCGGGATTAAGGGCCACCACGGAAGCGGTGTATAGGTTGTCGCCCTCGCGGCTCTGTCCGGCCATCACCGGATTGGCATTGCCCACTGGGAGATAGAGCAGGTTCAGTTCGGGATCGTAGGTGGAGGGATACCAGATGCCGCCGCCCCCGTGCTCGACGGCGGATTTGTTGGGCCAGGTCTTGAAGCCCGGGTCGCCTTCATGCGCGGTGGTCCAGAAATGCCATTGCACGTCGCCGGTTTCCGGATCGCGGGCTTCGGCAAAGTTCGGCACGTCCAGGAAATCTCCGCCGACGCCGACGATCACGTGATTCTTGACGACGATGGGCGCCACCGAGGAGAAGTAGTCGCGCTTCACGTCGGCCATCTGCTTGTTCCAGCGCTCCTTGCCGGTTTTGATATCGAGCGACACCAGGTGGTTGTCGTAGGTCTCGAAGAAAAGCCAGTCGCCGTAGATGGCGGCTCCGCGATTGCCGAGTGCGAAGGCCGGCAAGCCGCGCCAGGTGTATTTCCAGATCTCACGGCCGTTGCGGGCGTCGATGGCGAGGACCGTGTTGGGCTCGGTGATGTAGAGGACGCCGTCCACCAATAGCGGCGCGCAGCGGGTGTTGGCGAAGCCTCCGCCGGTCGGTTCGGGGCCCGGTCCACCGATGTTCGGGCCGGGAGTCATGTTGATCTGATTGACCCACGCGAGCGTCAGGTGGTTCACGTTCTGGGCGTTGATTTCCTTGAGCGGGCTGTAGTGCCGCCCGGAATAGTCGCCGTGAAATGTCGGCCAGCTGTCGATCTTGGGATGAATGATGGCTTCGGGCGGCAGCGTCTGGGCGACAGCGGACGCAGCCGACCCCGCATATAGAAAGATCCACGCAAGTACAGTCGGTTTCATTCCGGTCCTCATTTCAGGGTCACCAAATATGCGGTGAGATTGTGCATGTCCGTGTCGGACAGCCGCTTCATGATGTCGAGGTGCGCCTGCAGCGGGTCGGTGATTTCGACCTTGGGCACGCCCTTGTTGCGAGCCCAGGTTTTGGTGAATCCGTCAGAGAGGCGAAGCACCACGTCGAAATCGGTGACCCGGAGCGGGGCTCCCTTGAAGGTTTCGCCGGAGGGCAGGGTCACGGTTGCGGTGGGAGCCAGGTCGGGACGGCCGAAGCCGCCGCGGCCGGCGCGCGGCATGACCAGACGGTCCTGAAGAGTGGCGACGTCGTATTTCCCGCCGACGCCTTTCAGATTGCCGGTGGGCGAGTGGCATTTATTGCAGCCGCCGCCGCCGTTGAAATACTGTTCGCCGGCTTTGCCGTCGCCGATCAACACTTCGGTGAGACGCACATCGCCGCGGCCCGAGGCGTAGATGACGCGCGAGTGGAGGTAGGCGGCGATATCCGCCATCTGAGTGTCCACCACTTCGACTTTGGCGACTTTCGAATGTTCCGGTCCGCGAACGTGTTTGGCGAGTTGCACGCCGTCTTCGTCGTGGAGGGTAACGCTCGAGAAGATCAG
>JBDTPR010000389.1:0-6541 GCA_039932635.1 Candidatus Solibacter sp. | reverse complement strand
GGCCAGCAGCTTTTCCGGCTCGATCATGTGCGGGGCCCCGCGTTCGTGCACATGCACGCGCACGTTCGGCACGCGTTCGACGATCGTGCCGGCGGCACCGGCATGGTCCAGGTGAATGTGCGTCAGCAACACGTTCCGCACGTCACGCAGCGAGAGTCCGCGATCGCGCAGGCCGGCTTCAAGCACCGGCAGACACGACGTCGGGCCCGGATCGATCAGCGTGACGCCATCGGCGCCGCTCAGGATCGCGGTCGCGATCACGCGCGGGCTGCCGCGAAACTCCAGATCAATGAAGTCGGCCATAACTCTGTACCCTCTGCGGCCTCATTCGTTGAACGACAGCATACGCGTCGACTCGGTGTAACGGCCGTCCGCCGTGGCCGGCAGGAACACCTTGCAGTCGTCCAGATCACCGCCGTAGATGTGCAACGTGATCGACGCCTTCGCCGGCCTGGCGTTGGCGAGCACGTGATGATCCGTCGGTGGAATCAGGCATCCCGCGGAGCCGGTGCCGGCGAGGAGCGATCCGATCGGCGTGACGCGGTAGAAACCATCGCTGTCCGGCTCGACCAGATACTGCGTGACGGCGATTTCGCCATCGACGACACCCTCGACGCACCACAAGCCGCCGTGGTCGTGCACGGCGGTCCCCTGCCCCGGTCCCCACGTCATCACGATCGCCGAATAGCGGCCCTTCGGATCGCGATGCAGCAGCCGGCGCGCGTAATGATTTGCAAGGGGAACGGTGAATTCTGCCGGCAGCACCAGTTCGCCGGCGCCGAGGACCTGCTCGAGGTCAGCCTTCACCGCGGACGTGATGGCCTTCGCGGATCCCGCCTCGACCGAGCGATCGAGGCGGGCAATCAGTTGGGTTAATCCCGGACACGCACTGTCAGTCATCGTTACTTCTTCAAGTTGGTTTCGAACAGCCGGAGGATCCGCTTGTATTCGTCGGACCAGCTGGTGGCTTCGACGAAGCCGTGATCCTCAACCGGATACGGCGCAATCTCCCAGCCCTCTTTCCTCAATTCTATCAGCCGCTGCACGAGACGCACCGAATCCTGGAAGTGCACGTTGGTGTCGACCATGCCGTGCGCGATCAGGAGCGGCGCCTTGAGTCCCTCGGCAAAATAGATCGGCGAGCTCTTGCGGTACGCCTCTGCATCCGTCTGCGGTTCGTTGAGGATGTTCGAGGTGTAGCCGTGGTTGTAGTGCGTCCAGTCGGTCACCGGCCGCAGCGCCGCGCCGGCGCCAAAGGTGTCGGGCGACGTGAACAACGCCATCAACGTGATGAAGCCGCCGTAACTGCCGCCGTAGAGCCCGATCTTCTTCGGGTCTGTGCCGTGCTGCGCCACCGCGTACTTCGCCGCGTCCACGATATCGTCCAGATCCTTGCCGCCCATATGCTGGTAGACCGCGGTGCGCCAATCGCGTCCGTAGCCCGACGACCCGCGATAGTCCACGTCGAGCACCAGAAAGCCGCGCTCCTGCAGCAGGTGGTGGAACATGTACTCGTGATAGTAGGTGGACCACTTGTGATCGACATTCTGCAGGTACCCCGCGCCGTGCACGAAGATCACCGCGGGCCCGCCCTTCTTATAGTTGGCGGGCTTGTACATGCGCGCCGGGACTTTCACGCCGTCGCGCGCGGGCACCTGCACGATGGGCGCATCCTGCCACGCGTACCGCGAAAACTCCTCCGAGGGCGACGTGGTGAGGCGCTTGAGATCCTGCCCCGGCTTGTTCTCCTGTATATAAAGATCGGTCGGACGATTGGTGTACGAGTAGACGTCGGCGATCCACTGTTCGTCGGGAGATAGCGTCACGGCGTGCTCGCCCGGCGCCTTCGAAATCCGCGTCATGGCGCCGCCCTCGCCCGGCATCTCGTAAAGGTACTGATCGTTCGGGCCCTCGGCCGTGGCCACCAGATAGAACTTGCTCTTGTCCTTCGACTGCCGCACCGTGTGCACTTCCCACTTGCCCGAGGTCAGCGCGCGCGTTTCGCCGCCGTCGAACGGCACGGCATAAAGATGCGCATACCCCGTCTTTTCGCTGACGAAGTAGACCTCGCGATCGTTCTTCATCCAGCCCAGTACGTTGGCCGTGCCCTGGGGACCGCCCACCCACGCGTCGTCATGCTGATTGGCCAGCACGCGGGTCTTTCCGGTGGCCACGTCGAGCGCGAGCAGCCAGCGATCCTTGTTATCGGACGCGCGCGCTGATCACTGCCTTGGTGCCATCCTCGTTCCACAACGGCGCGCTCATCTGCACTTCGCGATCGTTGGATGCCGCCGCGCCCGGCGCTGGAGACGGAGCCTTCTTCTGCCCGTGATCCACCCAGGTGACCGCGCCGGTCTCCACGCTGATGATGGCGAGGCGCGAGGTGCTCTGATTGTCGCCCACATTCGAGCGCGCCGGAATGTCCTCGGTATACACGCTATCGGTGATGTAGTTGGGCACGATCGTGCTCTTCGCCGGAGTGGCCGCCGCCTCGAATACAGTCGCGATCACGTACTTCTCGCCGGGCGTCAGTTGCAGCCCGCCCGTCGTCTGCCGCGCTTGCAGCGTGAACGGCTTGCGCGGATCCTGTACGCGCTTCTTCTGTTGCTCTTCACGCAGCGCTACTCGGTCGCGCACCACTTGCAGAAGTTCCTTCTGCTCCTTCTTCAGGAATTCCTGGCTATCGCTGCCGCGGACTTCGGTTGGAGGATCGCCGGACGCACCGCGTCCACCGCCACCGCCCTGTCCACGACCGCCGCCGGTCCCGCGACCGCCTGCCGCGGGCGCTGCCGTGGTCGTGGCCGCCGCGGCGGCGCGAATGTCGGTGAGTTGCACCAGAAGGCCGCCTTCCAGGCCCATGACGTAGAGATTGCCGCCGCGCGCGAACGAAATGCGCTTGCCGTCCTGCGTGAAGCGGGGCGTGGTCTCCGCGTCGCTGGTCTTGGTCAACTGCGTGATCTTACCGGTAGTGTTGTCGAGCGTGTACAGATCCCCGGCACTGGAGTAGACCATCAGCCTCTTGTCCCTGGTCGTGTCGCCCTGCGCCGGAGGCAGTTGGCGCACTTCCTCATCGGTCAGCTTGCGCAGTTCGCCGCCATCGCGATTTACCGTGTACGTGTCAATGGGCGCGATCTCTTTGTCCGTATTCTGCTTCCATTGGAAGATGATGCGGCTGCTGTCGGGCGACCAGCGCACCCCGGTGGGCTCGTAGCCCACCAGCGCGGGACCGCGCATGATGTTATCCACCGTCAAGGCGAAATTATTCGCCGGACGGGCCTGCAAAACCAACAGGACAAGACACAAGGGGAGCGTTACGGTGCGCATTAGAAAAATGATAGCGCACGCTGCCGGAGCGGCTATTTGGCAGGGGCCGCGGGCAGTTGTTTCAGGTACTGGCGGATCGCCGCGATGTTCTTGCGCGCCATTGTGGCTTCATCCATATCGGGGTTGAGCTCGATCATCTGCTGAAAATGCTGGAGCGCGGGGTCGAGTTCGGCGACGCTGCCGCTCTTGACGGCCTTGGTCATGAAGGCCAGCCCCAGCGTGTAGTGCGCCCAGGGATCCTTCGCATCGTAAGTCAGAGCCTTTTGGCACTGCGCGATCGCCGTATCGAGATTGCCGTTTTTGCGGTCGCATTCGCACATGCCGTACCACGCCATATTGTGATAGTCGTTCCATATGTCGCGCTCGGCGACTCGTTTCTTGCGTCCCATGCCGACCAGCGAGCCTAATACATAGTAATTCAACTTACCTGCCAGCTTACTGTCGAAGTCACTAAGTTTGAGATACTCGACATATTCCGGCCGCGCCTCGGTAAACTGTCCGCTCAGGCGGAGGCTGTCGGCCAGCCACAGGTGCGGCTCGGCGGTCTTCGCATTCTGCTGGATCGCCTTGCGCGCGGTTTCGATCGACTGCGGATACAGCGCCTTGAACCGGTATGCCTGCGCGATCAGCGTCAGCGCAACCGGATGCGCCGGCTCACGCTGCAGCACGGTATTCAACTGGCGTATGGCCTCGTCAACGTCCCCGGTATCCAATAAGATGCCGCCGTAGTTGGCGTGCGCCTCCAGATAGTCAGGGTCCAGTTGGATCGCTTTCTTGTAGGCGCGGCCGGCGTTCTCGTAATCGAACAGGGCGCTGTACGCGCGCCCCAGGTAGAATGCCGCCTGGCTGTAAGTGGCGTCGGCGACGAGCGCGCGCTCGAAAGTCTCCGCGGCTTTCTTATAGTTAGCCTCGTCGCCCTTGTGGTAATACTTCATGCCGTCCTGGAGTAAGTCGGCGGCCGCCTTGTTACGCCGGCGCGGAATCATGATGCGTATTTTGACCGGCGATTCCTGTCCCGGATACACCATCTCCTGCCGCGGGCCATCGGGCTCGTAGCCCATCTTCACGCCCTGCACGGTGTGCTCGCCGGGAGCGAGCCCTGGCGCGGATACCGGCTTGCCTTTTTCCAAAACGCCGATGGTTTTGCCGTCTACGAAAACTTCCACGCCATCCATGTTCGAATCGAAAATCAGCGTGCCGAACTTGGCGGCGGGCGCCGTGGCGGGCTTCGCCTTGGAAGGTACGTATGCCAACAGCATCTCGGGATCGTAATTGGCTTTGTCGGAGGTGGGGTTTTGTTTGTTGTCGGTGTACTCGCGCACCTGGGAGTGCACGTATTCCGCGAGTTCATCGGCGGTCACCACGCCGTCGCCCGACACATCGGCCGCGCCTTCCATTCCCTGCACCACGTAATACGTAAACACGCCGTGCCCGCCCTTGAGATCCGCCACCTCGTACGAACGCTCGCGCGCGCGGCTCGCCGTCAGCGAAAAAAGGCTTTTGGTGAGATCGCCGAAACGGTTATTGAGGTTCTCCGTGTCCTCCGGCGTGATCGCACCCGAGTGGCACGCATCGGTCAGGAGGATTTTCGATTTGGCTTTGATCTTGCCGCCGATCACCGAGCCCAAATCGTCCATCGGATAGCCGGTCTGCGCGATGCGATCGCGATCGAAATCGGCGGGAGCCAGATAGCCCTTGCCCTGGAACATGAAGCCGTGCCCAGCGAAATAGATCAGCACGCGATCGTCGTCCTTGGCCACGCTGGGCAGCCAGGTGTCGATCTCGTGCCGCAGACCGGCGAGTGTGGCCTTCTCATTGGTCAGGACGTGCACGTTCTCCACGCGGAAGTTGCCGCCTTCCGGGCTGATCAACGCGGTGAAGATGGCTTGCGCATCGCGCTCGGCGAAAGCCAGTTGGTCCTTCGCGGCGAGCTTGGGGTACTTCGAGATTCCCACAATCACGGCATAGCTCACCGGAATGCGCACCGTCTTCACGATGACTCCGGGCGGCGTATCCAACCGTTCCACCTTCAGATCGCGCTGCTGACTCTGCGGAGGTTTGGGAGTTGGCTGCGCCGCGGTCACGGCCGCGCAGAGCATCGCGATTATGCAATGTGCCCGGATCTTCCTCACCTTCCTCACCTGTGCGCCAGCCGGAATTCGTAGATTACCGGCCCCTCCAGCGCCGCCTGCGACGAGATCACGGCGGTATTCTTCTGCCGCATGAAGAGCAATTCGCGCTGCTGTTTATCCAACCCTTGCGCCAGATTCTGCGGCAGCGCCTCGCCGCGCGGCACCAACTTCGGCCCCGCGCTGGAATCCACACAATCGCCGCGCGATTTCATGATGGTTTCGTCGCAGCGCGGCATCAGCACCGGCGGTGGACCCTTCATTGCCGGCGGCGGATTTCCCGGCCCCGCATCCGTCAGCCGTCCCGGACTCACCAACCAATAAACCACTTCGTGGCCGGGAGGGCCGCCGATGCGGAAGGCGGTACTGGTAGCTGGTATCTGGTATTCCTTCGACGCCGTGATGCGATTATCGCGGCCAGTCTCCTCGCGCGGGAAAAGCTGCTCGTACTTCCCGCTCGTGCTCTGATTCATCACGTAGAGGTAGCCGTCGAAATTGGTGCGGAATTTGAATCGCACAACATCGTTCTGGGCCAGCACCAGGCCGGGATCGATCGCCTTCCAGGTATCTTTATCGAGCTTTTCGAGGATGAGCTCCATGCGGTGCGCGCCCTCGTTCATGGTGCGCGAAGGCGCGCCGCTCTGTGCCACGGCGAGCACCGCCGCCAGGCTCAGGCCCGCCGCCGTCGCCGTCCGGATCATTGGTGCACCAGGTGCAAATCGGCCACCACGCGGGAATCCGCGCTGCCCGTCGGGTTCACCACGTAAACCGCAGTCTCTTTCTTATCGCCCGGAGTGTTTGCGTCCACCTTCTCGATGATCAGGTCGCGCCCATAAGCATTGCGCATGCGGTCGATCGCGCTATTGGGGACATTCGACGCCATGATCAATTCCTTGGATGATTGCAGGGGAGGCTCGGGCCCCACCGAGGCGGCCGGAGCCGCGCTCCTCTTCTTGCCCTGCAGCGAGTAGATCATGCCCTCCAGGTCGGGCTCGGGCTGCAGCGAGAAGACGATGAACAGGTTTTCGGTGCCGACCGTGCTGTCGAACGCGAGGCGCGATTTCGGCGGCATCGTGTACGGTCGCCAG
>JBDTPR010000388.1:0-6543 GCA_039932635.1 Candidatus Solibacter sp. | reverse complement strand
CGCCGGTCACCGCGCGGCGCGGCATCTTCGCGGGCGAAGCCGGCATGGCGTTGGCGATCGGCGGCACGCTGATCACGCACCACGCCAATTGGGAATGGATCCTCGCCGCGCTCTTCATCGGCACCGCGATCGGCGTGCCCATCGCCTACATCATGCCAATGACCGCGGTCCCGCAGCGGACCGCCATGTCGCACGCCTGCGGCGCCCTGGCCGCTGCGCTCGTAGGCACGGCCGAGTTCTACCAGCGGCAACCGCACGCCTCGACCGAACTCTCCGCCTTCATCATGGTCGCCCTGATCGTCGAAACCCTGCTCGGCTTCCTGACCTTCACCGGTAGCCTGATGGCCATGGGCAAACTGCAGGAGATTCTGCCCTCGCGGCCCTTGACCTACCGCAATCAGAACGCCATCAACTTCGTTCTCTTCGCCATCGCCATCGGCCTCGGCGTGCGCCTCATCATGGTACCCACCGACACCTGGATCTTTCCGATTTTCGCTGGACTCTCGCTGCTCTTCGGCGTGCTGCTAATCGTCCCCATCGGCGGCGCGGACATGCCCACGGTGATCGCCCTCTTGAACTCCTACGCCGGCCTCTCGGCCTGCGCCATGGGCTTCGCGCTCGATAACAAACTGCTGGTGATCGCCGGCGCGCTCGATGGCTCCAGCGGCCTGATCCTCTCCATCATCATGTGCAAGGCCATGAACCGCTCCTTCACCAACGTGCTGTTCGGAGCCTTCGGACAGGTGCAGGCGTCGGCCGGTAAAACCGAGCAGCGTCCCTATCGTTCGGCCAGCGCCGAAGAGGCGGCATCCATTCTCGAAGCCGCGTCCAGCGTGATCATCATCCCGGGCTACGGACTCGCGGTGGCGCAGGCGCAGCACAAGATCCGCGAACTCTTCGACAACCTGTCCAAGCGCGGCGTGGACGTGAAATTCGCCATCCATCCCGTAGCCGGGCGCATGCCCGGCCACATGAACGTGCTGCTTGCCGAAGCCGATATCCCGTATGACAAACTGATTGAAATGGACGACATCAACGGCGAATTCCCGCAGTGCGACGTCGCTCTGGTGATCGGCGCCAACGACGTCACCAACCCCGCGGCGCGCACCGATAAATCCAGCCCCATATACGGCATGCCGATCCTCGACGTGGACAAGGCGCACACCGTAATGGTGATCAAGCGCTCGATGAACCCGGGCTTCGCGGGTATCGATAACGACCTGTACTACATGGACAAGACCCTGATGCTCTTCGGAGACGCCAAAGCCTTCGTCTCCGAAATCCTAAAGGAACTCCCCGCCGCGGTAGCAAATTAAAGTCCCATCAGAGCCGCGACCGTAAGGGAGCGCAACTCGACCCGATCCCACTAGAACGGAAGCTTAGGTCCGCCCGGCACGATCTCGAATTCCGCCGTACGCGTAGCGAACGCGCCCGTCGCATCGAGCCCCTTAAGCTCCATCTTGTACAGCCCCGGAGCCAATCCCTCCACCGGCAGCCTCAACCCGATAGCCACAATCGGACTGCCCGGCTTCACGAAATTCTCCACCAGAACATTCCCCGAATCCGATTTCAGATCGCCCGTCTTCGCATCCAAAACACGAATCTGCGCTGCCACCTGCGGACGCTTCTCCTGTAGCAAATTGGCGTCATAAATTTCGAAGTACATGTACACGCGCTCCGCGGCATTGAACTTCGTATACCCAGTGGGCGTGAACTGATACGGCCCGGCCACCAGCGGAGAGCGGCCTTCCAGCAGCACCGCGTCCAGGCTGGCGTCGGCGTCGCTGGCCTTGGTGACCACCTTGCTGATCGCCACACCGCTGATCGCGAAATCCTTGGTCTCGTAAGCGTTGATCACCAGCGGCGTTTCCAGTTTGCCGAAGCTGCCTTCACCCGCCTCGAACACGACCTTCAAGTTATACGTACCGGCGGCGACATCGAACTGGTTCTCGTAGTGCATCGGCTTTTCCTTGAAGGCATTGGCCTGCACCTGGGTATCGAAGTCCAGTTTCACGGCGTCGCTGAATCGCGCCCCGACACTCCCATCGGGCTTGTATGCAATGGCCAGCAGATTGACGGTGGAGTGAAACTTGCCCTTCACCTTTTCGAACTTGATGCTCTCGGAAGGAATCTCCACTGCCACCGCGACCCGCGCCGTATTGGCGCCGGTATAGAAGAACGGAGCCCGCATGGCCGCCGCCACCGTACCCGTGCCCGCACTTGTGCCCGTAGCTTCCGCCTTGCTCTGCAGCGTCTTCTCGATCGGATTCCCGGCCAGCACGTCCTTCGATTTCACGTTGCAGTATCCGGCGCGCGATCGCACCGTGGTGCCGCCGTGATCCACTTTCACCTTCAGCGTGTGGCAGCTTCCATCCGCCGACTCCGGCGGCGTGTAACCCACGATGTAGTACGAATTCTGCTCCTTGCCGATCTTCTGCATCCCGCCAGCCATGTCGTTGGTGTTATTGATGACGAACCCGCCGGTGCCATCGGCCAGCAGGTACATCACCTGCTGATTGTCGCTGGCGCCGCGAACATCGGGAATACCCATCCGGTTGAAGGGATCGTTGCCGTTATTGCGGTTGAAGGGATCGTTGTTACGGTTGAAGGGATCGTTGTTGTTGCCCCCCCCGTTATTATTGTTCATCCCATTGTTGCCGCCCACCCCGGTGTTGTTATTGCCCGGAGTGGTGCCGCGCGTGATGCCGCCGCCGGGATTCGTGTTCCCGCCCACCGAGCCGCCGCCCGGAGCCCCGGTGCTACCGCCGGCGCCGCCCGCGCTGCCGCCCGCCGGTGGGGTGCTGCCTCCCGTCGAGCCACCGACACTTCCCCGCCCCGCGCCTACTCCCGCCTGAAACAACGCGACCGAGCGAAGCACCTGCGACGATGCCAGCGCAATCCCGCTGGACCGCAGCGCCATCCCAGGGTACGCCGGCGGAGCATCCAGCGCCGCGCGCCCGCGCCGTCCCGGCATCGACGGATCGTCCATCCGAGTGCCGCCCGCGACGCCGCGCACATCGATCGGATAGATCGCCACATTCGCCTTATTGCACGCGTCGATCGCCGCATTGGCCTCGGAGCGCGCTTCGTTGCTCAGCGGGAACCCCGAGGTGAACAGCACCATGCTCTTGCGGCCCGGAATCTCGGACATGTTCTTCGCCATCGTGCGGATCGCCAGCAGGAGGCTGCGCGCCCCATACTCGCCCATGCCGTTGCCGCCCATCATCCCGGCGCGATTGTTCAAGCTCGCCAGCTCCGGACCCGGCGCCGCGCCGCTCGATTTCAGACTGCCCACCACCTGCTTGAGCTTGTCCAGATCCGGCGTGAAGTTCTGCGCGATCTGCATGCCCACCGTGAAATTCACAATCGCCATCAGGCGGTCGGGACCGGCATTCGACTCGATAAACTTACCGGCAGCTTGGCGCGCCTGCACCTGCTCGCCCATCGTCATCGTGGAATTATCGAAGAACAGCACGATGTAGCGCTTGTTTCCACCGGGACCGTTCGGGTCGCTGCCGGTGGAGAAGGTCTTGAGCTGCTGTTCTTTGTTGTCTTCCCAAACCTTGAAGTTCTTCAGTTCCAGGTCTTCGACGTAGACACCCTTCTTGCCCGTGACCACGACGTCCACCAGGACAAGTTTGGTTTCGGTACGGATGACCGGCGGCGCCTGTGCGAAGGCCGCGGCGGCCGCCAGCGTCATCGCTATGCTCAATCGAATCGTGCTCTTGAACCGCATGCTACACCTCATCAATACGGAATATCGACGGTGCCATTCTGCGCCGTCATCAATTGCCCCTCGGAATCCCTGACCACCAGCCGGACCGAATACGTACCCGGCTTTACATCGAAGCTGGAACGGATGGTCAATCCGTTGCCCAGCCGCTTCTCCACCGTCTCATCCAACAGACGCATATCGATCTTCTTCTGATTGCCCGTCGCGTAAACGCCGTTGCGGTCGAACAACCCCGCCACCACCGTCAACTCGTTGCAGTTGCGGTCGTTCTCCTTGCGAAACTTCAGGCGCTTCACGTCCACCTTCACCAGCAGCGCGACGCGCGCCGAGTCGTCGCCAGACTTGAAGAACTGGGTATGCAATTCCACCGGAATATCGCTCATCTCCTCGCGCGAGAACAGCGCCTCCTCAATCTCGCGCTTGGCCGTCTCGATCGCGTTCTCCAGATGCTTCGGCGCATAGTATCCGGTGCGTGCCGCGGCGCTGACATCCTTGACGGCCTTCAGTGTCACCTTCAGGGAATGGAAGCCGCCATCCATCTTCAGGTTCTGCGGTGAAAACGCCAGCAGGTAGTAATACTCGGGTGCGCTCGCCAACCGCGCAAACCCGCCATCCAGATCGTTGCTGTTCTGGAAAAACCCGGCGCCGGTACCGTACGCGAGTTCCGCTAACACGTCCGACTGTGCGCGATTGGCCGAGCGCTCCATCTGGCTGATGATACGGTCGGTTTCGAAATTGGTGCCGGACCGCGTGATGTCCGGCGAGTCGGTATAGAGTCCGCGGGCATCCAGTGAATTGACCAGCACGTTGGCGCGGATCGCGCGATCCATGATATCCATCTTATCGGCGTTGTGCTCGGCCAAAGTAATAAAACCGTTGGACACGAGGATGATGGAACGCTGGCCGGGCATCGCCGCCATGCGCCGCACCAGTTCCTTGATCACTCCCATTGCCTGGCGCGTCTCGTGATCGCCGAGCGTGAGTTCCTGCGCCGCCGCCTGCATGGCGATACGTTGGGCTGTAGTGGGGTCATCCTGCAGATTCTGGCACTGCTGCACCTCGAGCGTCGCGGCATTGATCACCATGGCGTCGTGCTTATTCTGCATCTGGTCCGCCATGTAATAGTTCATGGTCGGACACCGGCGCTCCCCCTGCCCGGTAACCGGGCGCATGCGCAATCCGGCCAGCGCCTTATACAACTCCTCTTTGTTGTCGGTGAAATCCTGGATGTTGATGCCGGAAGTAGTATAAATCGCGGCGCGATCCGTGCTGCGCAGAGCGCCCTCGATGTGGCGGCGAGCCGCATCGCGCACATGCGCCAGGTCGCCGAACTTCATGTGGACGTCGTCGAACAGGTAGGCGATGAAACGGTCGGGCAATTCAACCGGCTTCTCGTCTGCCAGTTTGTCGAGAGGGTTCACCGCCGGCCTGGCGTCCGATTTGCCAAGCTGTCCACCGGCGCGCTCCATGGAAAAACGCGCGATGTACTGCGGTTTGCCGCGGTCGAAAAGCTGAAAGTCTTCCTGCTTGAGATTGCCTACGGCGACACCCTTCTTATCGCGCACCACCACCGGGACCACTACCAGGTTGACCCTCGCCTTGAACATCGCGGGTTCCTCGCGGGTCGCCATTTCCGGTCCTTTTGCGGGCGCCGCGGGCGGCGCAGTCTGCGGAAATGCGGCCCAGGCACAGCACAGAATCATCGCCGCATGGCGGAGGCCGGACAGAGTCATAGGCAGCTCACGGAGTCAACAGCCATCATAAGCCAATCGACTCGCAACCACAATCGCCGAAGCTGTAAAACTCAAGTGATTTGAAAGCTTTACGAAGGTGTCGCGGCCTGGCGAACAGGCTGCATGAAGTGTGGGCCAGGATGGTTTCCTGCTCGCCGCTTGGCAACCGGCGCCTGCTGCACTGTTTAAAAGGTGTTCCCGCCGCGGGTTGCCATCCACCATCGCCGTTGGCGGGGCAATGGTCCTTCTACTCGTGAAGAAGCTCGTGGACTAGTTCACTGCCGCGGTGCAGCTTTCCGCAACAAATCGACACCCGTCCGCCGCATAGGCCGCCGATAGACCTTGTTCCATTCCATGGCATACAGCCACTGCAATCCAGGACCGGCGAACATCACATTGGCCACACCGTCGCTCGATGCCACGTCGACGATCGCCGCCACACGCGCCTGCCGGTCAAAGACCTGCACGCCGAACTTCGTGGCCACATAAAGAAAGCCCTCCGAATCGAAAGTCATTCCCCCGATATCGGCATCGGGACTTCCCGCACGTGTCTCAACCTCATACGCCGCCTTGCCCCCCGTCAGCGAGCCGTCCTCCTCGATACGGAACGACCAGATCCGATTGGCGCGCGAATCGGCTACCAGCAACTGCGTTTGATCCGGCGTCACACGCAATCCACGCGGCCACTCCAAGCCTTCATGAACCAGGCGTTTCCGGCCGGCCGCATCCAGTAGCCACACCTTATGCGCCGGCGGATCGGTGAAGTAAATATGGTTGCGGGCAGTCACCGTCAGGTGATGCGTCTGAGCCCCTTCGGCGATCACCGATTCCACGCCCGTTGGCGAGAAGGCGACCACTCGCTTAAGGTCGTGCTGACCGGCGTACAAACGGCCATCGGGTCCAAACGCCACGCCGTGAGACCCGTGGCTGCCCTGCTTCCACAAGGCGATCTTACCTTCCAGATCGATCGTCAGGATCCGATCCTTCTGCGCATCCGTGAAGTAGATCTTCCCCTGCTTGTCCACCGCCGAATCGGCGGTGAGCTGATAGTCCCGCCCAAGCAGTTCCCACCCCTTG
>JBDTPR010000387.1:0-6546 GCA_039932635.1 Candidatus Solibacter sp. | reverse complement strand
CATTCTGTGGAAGCTTCTCTCGCTGGCCATCGCGGTGGTCATTTGGGCGCTGGTCGCCACAGAGCCGGAACTCGCCACCTTCGCCAGCGTGCGCCTGGAATACAAGAACCTGCCCCAGGGACTGGAGATCAGTTCGGACCCGGTGAGCTCGGTGTTGCTCGAACTGCGCGGACCCGCCGGAGCCCTACGCAGCGTGGGCGATGGCGCGCATCCCAACGTCGTACTCGACATGTCCGAAGCCGGTACCGGAGAGCACACCTTTACCATCACCGGCCGCAATGTCAAAGTCATGCGCGGCGTGCACCTGGTGCGCGCCATCCCGTCTGAAGTGCGCTTCCGCTTTGAACCGCGGCGCAATCACACCGTGCCGGTTCACGTGCGCTTTATCAATGAAGGCCAGAACGGCTACGTCATTGAGAGTCACAAGGTGAACCCGCCGGAGATGGAACTCACCGGCCCGCGCAGCCGCGTAGCGCGCATCGCGGAGGTGCAGGCGGACCCGGTGGATCTGGCCGGCGCCACGGGCGTCACCGAATTTCGTGTCAATGTCTTCGCGGAAGACTCGTTCGTGCGCTTCATGAATACGCCCGAAGCCGTAGTCACCGTCACCATGAAAAAGAAATAGGGGAGAGTCTTTTGGGGAAACAGCTATTTGGTACCGATGGAATTCGCGGAGTGGCCGGTGAGTACCCGCTCGACGCACCGACAGCCTACGCCTTCGGCGTCGCACTCGGCAAAGACGCAGCAACGCACCAACCGCAGCCGGAGATCCTGATCGGCGCCGACACCCGCGAAAGCGGAACCTGGATCGCTGAAATGGTGGCCGCCGGGCTCGTCAGCCAGGGTGCGCGAGTGCGCTACGCCGGCGTCATCACCACACCCGGCGTCGCTTACCTCACGCGCACCGGTACCTACGTCGCAGGCGTGATGATCTCCGCCTCGCACAATCCTTTCCAGGACAACGGTCTCAAAGTTTTCGGGCACAACGGCTTCAAACTGCCCGATTCCGAAGAGCACCTGATCGAGCAGGAAATATTCCGCCAGGCCGGCCAGGCAACCGCACCCACGCCGCACACGCTCACCGTGGAGGACGAACTCGCCGCCCAATATCTCGACTTTCTCACCGGCATCTCCTCGCTGCGCCTCGACGGCCTCAAAGTCGCGATCGATTGCGGCAACGGAGCGTCCTATCGCCTCGCTCCCGAACTCTTCCGCCGTCTCGGCGCCGACGTGGTGGCAATCTGCTGCGCACCCGATGGACGCAATATCAATCTGCAATGCGGCGCCCTCCACCTCGAACGGCTGCAAGCCGCTGTCGTCGAGCACGGCGCCGCCTTCGGTGCGGCGTTTGATGGCGATGCCGACCGCGCCATCTTCGTCTCCGGCAGCGGAAAAATCGTCAATGGCGATGGCGTCCTGCTCGCCGCCGGACGCGCGCTCAAGGCCGCCGGCAAGCTCCCCGGCGATACCGTAGTCACCACCGTGATGGCCAACCTCGGCCTCGAAAAGGCCCTTGAAGCCGGCGGGATTCGAATGGTGCGCACTCCCGTAGGCGATAAGTACGTGCTTGAGGAAATGGTCCGCCTCGGAGCCTCGCTGGGCGGCGAACAGTCCGGGCACATTATCTTCCGCGATTACTCCACCACCGGCGACGGCATGCTCACCGCGCTCCGCCTCTTCGAAATCGCGCAGGCTACCGGCATGGGCCTCGATGAACTGATTGACGATTTGCGGATCTACCCGCAAATGCTGGTCAATGTGCGCGTGCGCGAGAAGAAAGGACTCCTAGAACTCCCGGCCGTCGCCCAGGAAATCCGCCTCGCCGAAGAGGCCTTCGCGGGCACCGGACGCGTCCTCGTGCGCTTCTCGGGCACCGAACCGTTGGCGCGCGTTATGGTCGAAGGCCAGGACATGGCGCAGGTGCAGTCCTTCAGCGGCAGCATCGCGGACGCCATACGCCGCGCCGCCGGAGAATGACGCTCCGCCGCCTATACTACTGCGACCACTACCCCATCCCACTGCCTCCGGGGCACAAGTTCCCCATCGAAAAGTACGCGATGCTGCGCGCCCTGCTGGCCACGGACGGCGGGTACGATCTCACTCCCGCACCCTTTGCCGTGCCCACCGATCTCGAACGCGCCCACGACCCCACGTACGTGCAATCGATTCTCCAGGGCACGGTGGACCCTCGCATCATGCGGCGCATCGGCTTCCCCTGGTCACCGGAGCTTGTGCGCCGCACGCTCGCCTCCGTGGGCGGCACCCTGGCCGCCGCGCGCGACGCCATGCAGTGTGGCTTCGGCGGCAATCTGGCTGGCGGCACCCACCACGCATTCCGCCACGAGGGTTCGGGATTCTGCGTCTTCAACGATCTCGCGGTCGCCATTCTCGCCTTGCGGCACGACGGCCTGGCTGCTCGCGCCGCAGTCCTCGATCTCGACGTGCATCAGGGCGATGGGACTGCCGCCATCTTCGAAAACGATCCTGCCGTGCTCACCATTTCGCTTCACGGTGAACACAACTTCCCCTTTCGCAAACAGCGTAGCAGCATCGATATCGCCCTGCCCGACGGCACTGCCGATGCGCCTTACCTGGACTCTTTAGGACAAGTACTGCGGGAAATGATTTCTTACAATCCGGACGTGATTTTCTATCAGGCCGGTGTGGATGCGCTTGCCTGCGATCGTCTTGGACGGCTCGAGCTCACCTCTGAGGGCCTCCGCGAGCGCGATCGACTGGTCCGCGAAATGGTCTCCGGTTTCCCGCTAGTTGTCACATTAGGCGGAGGTTACGGCGACCCGATTGAGCAGACCGCACGCGCTCACGCGGCCACCTTTTTCACCTTCCTGAATCGCGGCTGAGGAATAAACCCGAGGGCCTGCAACCTTTCACGCATTTCTTGCGTCATAATTAATGAAGGGTTATTCACCTTGGTCCTGCGGAATTCAAACACTGCGGGGCCAGACCGGCGGGCGCTTTCCTCCGAACGCCCGCCGATTCTTTTTGCCAGATACCTCAGCTACTCCAGTTCGCCCAAGGGAACGCGAATCGCAGGATCATCCGTCCGCAAGACGCCGTCCTTCACTTCGTGCATCCCGTCCACCGTGTACACGAAAGCACGCTTAGTTTCGGGATGGAGCAGCCACACATAGCGAACGCCGAATGCCAGGTAATCGTCGATCCGCTCCTGCATTTCCTTCATGCGATCACTCGGAGAAAGGATCTCCACGCATAGGAAAGGAGGTTCTGTGATGATCCCGCCCTCGGGTCGAGGGCCGTCCAATACCGAAATATCAGGCACACGAAAACGGGTTGCCTTGACCTGAACTCGTTGTTCGGGAACAACGAGGATGCCCCACTGCCTCTCCCTACTACAAAGGAAATGGCTCAACAACATTTGTAATCGGCTGTGATCCCATTCGCCCACATTTCGCTCCAACAACTCCCCGTCTACGTACTCGCAGTCCGGACGGTAGCTGGTCGCCAAATATTCGCTGAGCGTTACGATCGTTCCAGTCGACACGGCGCAGGTCCTCAGTCCCTATTGTCGCCCAAAACTCCTACACCCGCCGCAGCAGCATCGCCGAGTTCTTACTCCCGAACGCAATGCAATTCGCCACCGCGTGTTCGATATGCAGCTTGCGCCCGATATCCGGCACGTAATCCAGATCGCAATTCGGATCCGGCTCCTCCACGTTGATCGTCGGAGGAACTACACCGTCGCGCATCGCCAGCAAAGTCGCCGCGATTCCCGCCGCGCCGCAGGCACCTTGCGGATGTCCAATCATGCTCTTCAAACTCGATCCCGCCAGCTTTTGCGCATGACAGTTGAACGCCAACTTCACCGCGCGAGTCTCGATGCGATCGTTCAACTCCGTCGAAGTGCCGTGATAGTGGATGTACTGCACGTCGCTCGGCTGAATGCCGCCTTCCTTCAGCGTCATCCCGATGGCCCGCGCCGGCTCCTCGCCGCACTCTTCCAAACGCACGCGATGGTACGCTTCGCACGTGGACCCATACCCGGCGATCTCGCCGTAAATGTGCGCCCCGCGCGCCTTCGCCTGCTCCATTTCCTCCAGCACGAAGAACCACGAGCCCTCGGCGATCACGAACCCGTCGCGATCCTTCGAGAACGGCCGCGATGCGCGCGTCGGCTCCTTGTTCCAACTCGTCGACATGATGCGCATCAACTGAAAGCCACGCAAAATCAGCGGCGCGATCGGCGAATCGACGCCGCCCGCCACCACCGTATCCAGCACGCCCATCTGAATATTGCGGTACGCGTAACCGATCGCATCCGTCGACGACGTGCATCCCGTCGACACAATGTGGCTCAGCCCGCGGAATCCGAAGCGCATCGACACTTCACTGGCCAGCGTGCCGATGGTTCCCGTGGGAATCGTGTAGACGCTGCACTGCTTGATCAGCCCCGCATAAAACAGGCGGTACTGTTCTTCCGTGAAGTCCTGGCTGCCGCCGCCCGAGCCCACGATCACGCCAATCCCGCGCAACTCGTCCCGCGACATCGACGACGGATCCAGCCCGGCATCGGCCACCGCCTCCGCCACGCTCGCCGCCGCCAGCGGCACCGCGCGCGATACGTGCGGACGATCCTTGATCTCCACGTATTTCTTCTCGTCGAACTCGTCCGGCACTTCGCCGGCGATCTGGACCTGGTATCCCGACGGATCGAACCGCGTGATGCGGCGAACCCCGCTCACGCCGTTCCGCGTCGCTTCCCAGAAGGCTTCGCGCCCGATTCCATTCGGGCTGACCGCCCCAATCCCTGTAATGACAACACGCCGCATTGATTTACTTTGCCTTTAGTCTTTCAGTCGGTATAGGCTGAAACGTATGAATGCTAGCACGGCGCAGCGGCCGGCAACCTCGCTCGAAGTTTCTCTGGCGGGTCTCCAGGCAGGCATGATCGCGATCTGCTGGATGCTGGCATGGATGGGTTTCAGCGCGATGGGGCAGCGCCGTAGCTTCTGGACGGCGGAAAATCTGCTCGCTACCCTGCTTCACGGCGATTCCGCAATTCGCCGCGGTTTTGGCGCCACCACCTGGAGCGGCCTCGCACTCTACCTGCTGTGCTACAGCCTGCTCGGCGCAGTGTTCGCCTTTGTAATTCGTTCGCGTTTCACCAGCTTCGGCACCGTGCTGGTTGGTGTGCTCTGCTCGGTAGGCTGGTATGCGCTGATCTTTCGCGCCCTCGGCCAAAGTCTGATGCCGCTGGTTTGGCTGCTGCACGCTGAAAAAAGTACCGCTTTCGGCCACGTGATCTTCGGCCTGCTGATCGCCCGCTTCCCGGCATACCTGCCGGCCGCGAACCACCCCGTAGCCCTGGCGCCCCCGGACGACTCGCCCGTGGACAATCACCCCGCCGAAATCATCCCGCCGGACCCCGGCGTGAGTTAAACGGAGCAGGTCAACGACCTGCCCCATCTTAGACAAGCTCCAATTCGATTTTCTTCGTCGTCGCGTCCAGCTTGCTGATCCGGAAGCTGCGAATCTGGCCGCTCCTCGGGCCTTCGCCCTTGGCACCGCCACCGCCCTGCCCGCCCTTCCAACGCGCCTGCAACATCGAAGTCATTGAAGAGAGGTCCACGCTCTCCGGTCCCTTCTCTTCTTCCTTCGGGGCTTCGGGGGCCAGCCGGCAAGTGGCGTGCACGCCCTCGCCCAACTCCACCTTCGCGCGATTGCCGGATACATCCGTCATGCGCCCCGTCACCACGTCGCCTTCTTTATGCTCGGCGATGTATTCGTCCAGGCTGGTCGGAATCAGCTGCTTCATGCCCAGGCGTATGCGGCGCTTCTCGATGTCGATCTCCAACACCTGCGCCTTCACCACCTGCCCGACACGCAGCACGTCCTGCGGGTGATTGATGCGCTTCTCCGCGCTCACATCGCCCACGTGCACCATGCCCTCCACGCCTTCGGCCAACTGCACGAATGCGCCGAATTTCTGGATGCTGGTCACCGGACCTTCCACAATCGAGTCCTTGGCGAACTTCGTCGCCGCTTCGGCCCACGGGTCGCCCAGCGCCTGCTTGAGTCCCAGCGAAATGCGGCGGTCGGGCGCGTTCACACCAAGCACCACCACTTCCACCGTCTCGCCCGCATTCACTACGTCGCTCGGTTTGCGGACCTTCTTGGACCACGACATCTCCGAGAGATGCACCAGTCCTTCGATGCCCTTCTCCAACTCCACGAACGCGCCGAAATCGGTGATCCGCGTGACCGTACCCTTCACGCGCTCGCCGACCTTGTACTTGTCCGCCACCAAATCCCACGGATGCGGTTGAAGCTGCTTCAGCCCGAGCGAAATCCGCTTCTTGCCTGGATCCACTTTGAGGATCCTGGCTTCCACCTTATCGCCGACCTTCAGCACGTCCGCCGGCTTGTTCACGCGGCCCCACGAAATGTCGGCCACATGCAGCAGCGCGTCCACGCCGCCGATGTCCACGAAAGCGCCGTAATCGGTCAGGCTACGGATCGTGCCCTGCACGGTCTCGCCTTCCTTGACTTCCGTATAGCGTTTATCCT
>JBDTPR010000386.1:0-6551 GCA_039932635.1 Candidatus Solibacter sp. | reverse complement strand
TGGATCAGCGTGGTAAATCTATGCGTCAACTCCCTCGTCTTTCGAGGCGAAGTGCTGGGCGGGGTCGGCGCCAAGCTTGCGTTCGTACTCGGAGATGGTGCCGTTGAAGCCAGCCTGCTTCAGGAGAGCGAGCATCTCCGCTTCGAGGCGCTTCACTTCGGCGAGACCCAGATTGTGGATCTCCTCGGGAGTCAAGTTGGTGGTGGTAAGGGAGCGGATCAGCGCTGTATAAGTGTCGAGGCCTTGCGGCAGAGATGTCACGGCGATACTCGGACGTGTGGCCGGGAGATACTTGGTTTCCAGGTAAGTGTGCAGCTTCTTCCAGGCAGGCAGGAAGCCCGACTGGTAGGCAGCGGTGGCCTGCGACTTGAGGCGCTGCTGATCGGCGGCCGGGATGTTGCCGGGGAAATGGCGGAAGGCTTCGAGCAGGGCCGAATCGTCGGAGGTCTGGCGGAGTTGATCGGCGACCTGCTGCAGGACGCGGTCTACGACGATTTTGGGCTGCGTGAGGCGCTTGGCGATGGCTTCGTCGAGGCCGGCGAGGCGTTGATCGATGAGCTTCGGGATGCCTTGCAGGCGGAGCAGTTGATTCTCGTAGTCGCCGACGGTGCGTGCGGGGGCTCCGTCGAAGGCCTGGTAGACGGCGGTGTGGAGGCCGTAGAGCTGGCCAACGGGCAGTAGTAGCGTGGTGGCATCCCACGCGTCGAGGCGGACGCGCAGATCGTAGACCAGCAGGCGCACGCTGAGTTTCTCCTGAGCAGTGAGGTTGCTGGTATCGATGCGGGCGGCTTGGGCGAGGCGACGCTCCAGATGGGCGCGGCGCTCGTCGCGCGCGGCTTTCGAGTAGTCGGACCAGACGCCGTCAAATTCGTGGCGGCCAAGGCGGGCGGCGAATTCCGGTTCATCGCGCTGGCGCTCTTCCCAGGTTTGCTTGAAGAAGTCCTGGACGGATTGTGCGTTAGCAACCGAGAGTACGGCGAAGGCGAGGAGCAACCGAACGCGAAACATTGCCGTAGTATGGCATAGCCCCTGGGGGCCGCGCAGGTCTTGCACCTTGGTGCAGCAGAGCGTCAAGTTATGCATACCGCTCGGCGTCTGGCGGAGATGGCGGATCCGTAAAATGAGGCAGTTAAGCACCCGGTGTGAAATGGCACGAGTCGTGCATATTGGCGAGGCAATGAGGTCCGCGTGATGGATGTCCATGAGGATGTCAGCTACGAGGTTGCACTTCGGTTGGTTGACCTTTCGCCGGGCCCCTGCTGTGTGTTCGGGTACGAAGGTCTCATCGAGTACGCGAACCCCGAAGCGCTGAAAGTTCTATCGTGCGCGAACGAACAATTGACTGGGCGCTCGGTCCTGGACCTGATTCACCCTGCTGACCGGATGCTGTTCGACGAAGCGCTGAAGGACTGCTCAACTGTTCCAAAATGCGACGTCGAGGTGCGGCTGCAAGTTTCGGGTGGTGAATACAGGCAGCTACAGTGGACCCTGGTAGCGGCGGGCACGCGAATCTTCGGCAGCGCGCGGCAGTGGGTTCCGTCAGATCACGATGATTTTCGCCAGCACCGTGAGTGCCTGCGCCTGCTGGAGGACGGAGTCAAGGATTACGCCATTATGCAACTCGATCCTCAAGGCAAGGTGACGAGTTGGAGTCAGGGTGCGGAGCGGATTCTGCAATATCGCTCCATCGAGATTCTGGGTAGGGACAGCTCCGTGCTATTTACGCCCGAGGACCGTGCCGGCGGCGCGCCGGGGCTGGAACTGACACTCGCGATCCGCGAGGGCCGGGCGGAGGACGAGCGGTGGCATGTTCGCAAGGATGGCTCGCGCTTCCTGGCGAATGGTGTAATGACGGCGCTGCGTGGCCCCGATGGTGAATTGCGCGGGTTCGTGAAAGTGATGCGCGACATCACGGAGCGCCGTTGCCAGGAAGACGCGCTGCACGAGGCTCAAATCCTGAAGAGTGTCGGCGTGCTGGCAGGCGGAATTGCTCACGACTTCAACAATCTGCTGACCGGGATCATCGGCAACGCGAGCTTGGCGGCACAGGATCTGCCGCTCGGAGATCCGAACCGGCGTTTGATGGAGGATGTGATCACCGCGGGACAGCGCGCCGCGGATTTGACGCAACAGTTGCTGGCGTATGCCGGCAAGGGGAGGTTTTCGGTCTCCAAAGTGAATCTGTCCGCGGCGGTGGCCGAAGCGGTGCGGGCAACGCGAGCTTCGATTCCGGAGACAGTGAAGCTTGAAGTGGACCTGCCGGAACAGTTGCCGGAAATTAAAACGGACGCCCGCCAGGTTCAGCAAATTGCGTGCAACCTGCTGATCAACGCGGTGGAGGCGGTTGAAGGACACGGAGTGATTCGCGTCTCGACCGGGCGACTGAAAATGGGCGTGGAGCATTCCTGCGAGGGAAAAGGCCATCTCGACGCCGACGAATACGTCTACTATCAGGTGGAGGACACCGGCGCGGGAATGGACGAGCAGGTGAAGGCGCGCATCTTCGACCCGTTCTACACCACCAAATTCCTGGGCAGGGGATTGGGACTGGCAGCGGTCTCGGGCTTCGTGCGGTCGCACAACGGCGCGATTCAACTGATGACCGCTCCGGGGCAGGGGAGTACGTTCCGCATATTGCTGCCGGTGGCGAAGCGCGGTGAGCTCGGGGATCGCCCCGCGGAATCGGGCCTGCGGGAACAGCGCGTCTCGCGCTAAGCGCCCAATGGCCGACTTTCGCATCGAGCGCGACACGATGGGCGAGATGAAAGTCCCAAGTGCAGCGCACTACGGCGCGCAGACGGCGCGCGCGATGGCAAACTTTCCAATCAGCGGTCGCGGTTTCCCACGGCAGTTCTTGCGCGCGCTCGGGATGATCAAGAGCGCCGCCGCGAAGGTGAACGGGCGCAAGGGGCTGCTTCCGGCAGACCGCGCGGCGGCGATCGAAGCGGCCGCGGAAGGGGTTGTGGAGGGGCGGCACGACGCGGAGTTCGGCATCGATGTGTACCAGACGGGCAGCGGCACTTCGACCAATATGAATGCCAACGAGGTGATCGGGCATTTGGCTGAGGCGCATCCCAATGACGACGTGAATCGCGGGCAATCGAGCAACGACGTGTTTCCGACGGCGATGCACTTGGCTGCGGCGGAGTCGGTGTCGGCGCGTCTGCTGCCCGCGATGGGGCAATTGCAGGGATCGTTGGAGCGGAAGGCGGCGGAATTTTACGATGTATTGAAGATCGGGCGGACGCACTTGCAGGATGCGGTGCCGATGCGGCTGGGGCAGGAATTCAGCGGGTACGGGCGGCAGGTGGAAGCGTCGCGAATGCGGGTGGAGGCGGCGCTCCCGGGGATCTACGAACTCCCGTTGGGAGGGACGGCGGTGGGCACGGGTTTGAATGCGGCACCGGGCTTCGCGCGGGAGGCGATCGCGGAGCTTGCGCGGCGCACCGGACTACCGCTGGTGGAAGCGCCGAATCATTTCGAGGCGCAGGCGGCACGCGACGCGGTCTGTTTTCTGAGCGGAGCGCTACGCACGTATGCGGTGGCGCTGACCAAGATCGCGAACGACGTTCGGTGGCTGGGGTCGGGGCCGCGCTGCGGGCTGGGCGAATTGAAACTGCCCGCGGTGCAGCCGGGCTCGAGCATCATGCCAGGCAAGGTGAATCCGGTGATCGCCGAAAGCCTGCTAATGGTATGCGCTCAGGTGATCGGGCACGATGCGACGATCACGTGGTGCTGCGCGGCGGGCACCTTCGAACTGAATGTGATGATGCCGGTGATGGCGGTGGATCTGCTGGAAAGTATCGAGCTGCTGGCGGCGGGCAGCCGCAATTTCGCCGAGCGCCTGGTAGATGGGTTGGAGGCGGATCGTGAGCGCGCGGATAGCTTCGTGGAGCGCTCGCTGGCGATGGGGACTGCGCTGGCGCCCGAGATCGGGTATGCTAGGGCGGCGGAGCTGGTGAAGCGCGCCTTTGCTACCGGGCGCACGGTACGCGAGGTGGCGATCGCGGAGTCCGGGATACCGGAGGCACGGCTGACGGCGTTGCTCGATCCCGAGACACAGGCCGGGTCGTGAGCGGTGCTGGAGGAAGGCGCACGATGTCGAAAGTGAAGGAGATTGCGTACCTTCTGAAGGTGAGCTCGCGGAATTGGATCAATCACGATGCGGACCGGATCGGCGCCGCGCTCTCGTATTACACGCTGCTCTCGCTGGCGCCGCTGGTGCTGCTATCGATTGCGGTGGGCGGGATGTTCTTCGGGAGCGCTACGACGGTGCAGCAGCTTACGCAGCAAGTGCGGGACGTGGCGGGGAGCGAGGCGGCGCGGCTGGTGGAGTCGCTGGCAAAGGAGGCGGCCAAGCCGGCTCCGGGATCGTTGGCGTCGGTGGTGAGCATGGTCATGATCCTGGTAGGTGCATCTGGAGTCTTCGCCGAGTTGCGATCCGCTCTCAATAAGATGTGGGACATTCAGACGCAAGCTGGGGCAGGCTGGCGGGGCTTGATCAAACAGCGGCTGCTATCGGTTGGAATCGTACTGGCAATCGGGTTTCTGCTGGTTGTTTCACTGGTTGCCAGTGCAGGACTGGCAGCCTTGGGCAAGTACTTCACGAGTGTGCTGCCGGTTCCCGCCGTGGTTCTGGAGGCTGTCAATATGTTGATCTCCTTCGTGGGCATTGCGTTTTTGTTCGCAATGGTGCTGCGCTACGTGCCGGACGTGCGCGTGGAATGGCGTCACCTGTGGGTGGGTGCGACGCTTAGTGCGGTATTTTTCACGATCGGAAAATCGCTGATTGGCTTGTATTTGGGTCGGGCGGCGGTGGGATCACTCTATGGCGCTGGTGGTTCTGTGGTGGTCATGACAGTCTGGACCTACTATTCGGCTCAAATCTTCCTATTCGGAGCGGAGTTCACCTGGGTGTACAGCCGCAGGGGAATCAAAGAAGCGAAGCTGGAGGCCGGCCAGATATCCACTGGCGATGAGACCCCGGTACAGCGGTAGTCACCGGTTCAACAACGCCTCTGCTCGGCTTTGCAAACATTTGGAAGCTCGTTTGCTTTAGTATTCCCGAGGCTGTCACATATGAAAAATAAGACACTTACTCGGGCTGCCATTGCAGTCTTTTCATCCGCATTGGCTGTCGGTACGTATGCTCAGGGTCCGGTGGGGGACGAAGTCAAAGTGACTTTCGACCGTCCAGTACAAGTTGGGCAAGAAACGCTCCCGGCGGGAGATTATAGGGTAAGGCAGGTAACCAGCGCGAGTAATCCTCGCGTATTGGAATTCATAACACAGGACGATAACAAGTTACTAGCGACTGTCACAGCGATACCGGTGTTGATGAACACACCCCCGTCGGAGACGAAGGTCGTTCTGCAAGATGAGGGCGGTGGGGCGCGGCTGTCGAGGATCTTGGTGCAGGGAAAGAGCTACGGGTACGGATTCCCAGGCTCGGCGATGCCGGCTTCGCAAGCGACCAACGCATCGGCCCAGTTGAGTGGTTCATACGCCGGCGCTCCCGCGGCTGCGACAGTGGCGACCGCGGGCCGCGCGGTGGAAACTCCGGCGGCACCTCCCGCAGAGACTCCTAGAGTAGCGGTTCCTACTCCGGCGCCGACTCCGGAACCAGTAGCGCAGGCGCCGACGCCGCAACCCGTGGCTGAGATTCCGGCTTCAACGCCAGACGTTCCGGCGACCGGACTGGGATGGGCGGACGCGGTGGTACTGGGATTAGCGATGGCGGCGACGGGACTCTTTCTGTCGCGTCGTGAAGCCCGCAGGAGCTAATTGCCAGGTATGAAAGGAGCGGCCTTGGTCCTGTTAGGTGCGGGTGTGGGCACGGCGCTGGTGGGCGCCGTGCTCGGCATTGTCGCCTGGCAGGGACAGGAAACCGCCCTGACGGAGTGGGAGTCTCGGACTGCGGAAGAGGGCACGGCGAATGCCGGACAGGAACTGACGCGCCTTTCGTTACCCGAGCAAGGCGCGGAGTTTTTCGTCTGGGAAGGCGCGACCAAGAAGAATCTGCTCTTCGGTCCGGCCCGGGTGGCGCAGTCGTCGGCGCCCGGGGCGAATGGCAACTGCATCATCGCCGCACATCGCGACACTCACTTCCGCATTTTGAAGGACGTCAAGAAGGGGCAGCCGATCGTGTTAGAGCACGGCGGCCAGACCTTCCATTACCGGGTCAGCGCCCTTCATATTGTGGGTGCAGCGGACAACACCTATTACCGGCCCACTCGGGGGCCGGTTCTGACGCTGGTTACCTGCTATCCGTTTTCTTATTTAGGCCGGGCGCCCAAGCGATTCATTGTGCAAGCGGAGTTGCTGGCGCCGGGCAGTTAGGGTTTTAGTTAGAGGTTAGTCACTTCAGGAGGTCAATACCAATGGTTCAAAAGTCGTTCTTTTACGGGGCCGTGCTGTCACTATGCATGATAGTTACTTCGGCCCACTCACAAACGCAACAAACGCAAAGTTCCATGCAGCAGTCTTCGGGCACGTTCAAGGGGCAGTTGACCGGGGCCGGAATGGATGGTGCAACGGTCACCTTCACGAGC
>JBDTPR010000385.1:0-6568 GCA_039932635.1 Candidatus Solibacter sp. | reverse complement strand
GTGCGCCCGCGCTCCTTCTCCAAAACGAAATCTAGAACGTGCCCGGATGGAAGCCGGTGTCTTCGAACATCAGCTTGGTCTTCGTCCCGCCGATGCGGATTTCGGTGATTGTGACCTTATCGCCGGTACCCGTATAGCGGACCGCGGTATTGTCATATTTGGCGTCGACAGTCTCTACCTTCGCTGGTACTTCCACCGATTCCTTGCCGTTTACGATGGTGACTTTCGAATTCTCGACATTGAGCCGGTATTCGCCGGCCTTCAACTGCTTGCCATTCAACTTGGATGGCTGGGACAACGTCACGCGATAGCTCTCGGCGCTCGCTACGGCGAGGCCCAGGATGGCGAATGCCAGTACGAATCTCTTCAACATAATAAAGTCTCCTGAACCGGTAGGTTCACTTATATACTCGGGCGGGTCAGCCCTCAAACAGAGTTTAACACCACTTTGTCGTGGATGACAATCCTTTTGCCCATATTCGGGTCTTTTTATGCCTTATCGTGGGTAGATCCCCTATTTCCGGCCCCACGGCTCGACGTCTTGTACACTAAGAGTTCATGCCCCTCAGACACTCCATCTGCAATGAGGCCTTCGACAAGTGGGCTTTTGCCGATGCCTGTAAGGCCATCCGCAAAGCCGGTTACACGGGCATCGAGATCGCTCCTTTCACACTGGCGGAGACTCCGGCGGAAATCAGCGGCGCGCAGCGCGCCGAATACCGCGACATCATCGCCGCGGAAGGGCTGACGTTCGTCGGGCTTCACTGGCTGATGGTCAGCCCTAAGGGTCTCCACGTGACCACTCCCGACGCGGAGCTTCGCGCCCGTAGCTGGCAGCACATTCGCGACCTGATCGATCTTTGCTCCGACCTCGGCCCCAACGGCGTCATGGTTTTCGGCTCACCTTTTCAACGCTCCACCACCGGCGGACTTACCCGCGAGCAGGCGACGCGCAACTACATCGACGGGCTGGCCGCGGTCGCGCCGCAGGCTCAGGACGGCGGCGTGCGCATCCTGGTAGAAGCCCTCCCCGTCGCTCAATCCAACGTGGTGCAGACTCTCGCCGAAGCGGTCGACATCGTCAGGGAAATCGACAGCCCGGCGATCCGCACGATGTTCGACGTGCACAACGCGATCGACGAGCAGGAACCGCATGCCGCACTGGTGGACCGCTACTTCGATTTCATCGAACACGTGCACGTGAACGAATTGGATGGCAAGCACTGCGGAGCCGGCGACTACGATTTCAAGCCAGTCCTCGCGATGCTGGAACGACGCAACTATCGGGGCTGGGTTTCGCTCGAAGCCTTCGATTTCACGCCCGGCGCTGAACGCCTCGCCACCGAGAGCCTGCGCCACCTCGAATCTCAGATCGCACTCCTAGAGACCGCCTAAGAAATCATGAGCCATTACGTCGTTACCGGAGGGGCGGGCTTTATCGGTTCCGCCATTGTTCGCAAGCTGCTGGACGAAGGCGCCGCGCGCGTCGTCGTCCTCGATAACCTGCTCACGGGGCAGGAGGCCAACCTCGCCGAAGTCCGCTCGCGGATCGAATTCGAGCGCGCCGATATACGCAATTACGAGGAGATCGCACCGCTGATCCGCGGCGCCAAAGTCGTCTTCCACGAGGCGGCCATCCCCTCCGTACCGCGCTCCATCGACGACCCGGTGCTATCGCACGACGTAAACGCCAACGGCACTTTTAACGTGCTGCGCGCCGCCAAGGAAGGCGAGGCGGGCCGTGTGGTTTACGCCGCCTCCAGTTCCGCCTATGGCGATACCGAGGAGTTGCCGAAGTTCGAGAGCATGACGCCGCGCCCCAAGTCGCCCTACGCCCTGCAAAAATTGATCGGCGAATACTACGCCAACATTTTCTCGGGGATCTGGGGCCTGGAAACCGTCTGCCTGCGCTACTTCAATGTCTATGGGCCGCGACAGGATCCGGGGAGCGCTTATTCCGGCGTGCTGTCGCTGTTCATGACCTCCATTCTCGACCGTAAGACGCCGACGATCTTCGGCGATGGCGAGCACTCGCGCGACTTCACTTTCGTCGAAGACGTCGCCGAGCTGAATCTGAAGGCGGCGCGCGCGCAAGGCGTCTCCGGCAACGTGTACAACGGCGGCAACGGCGGCCGCATCACGCTGAATCAGGCGTGGGCGCTGCTACAGAAACTCGAAGGCGTTTCGCTTCCGCCCAAATACGCGCCGCCTCGTCAGGGCGACGTCCGCGATTCGCAAGCCGACGTCACGCTGGCGGTGCGCGACCTCGGCCTCGCGCCGCGCTTCTCGTTCGAGGAAGGCATGCGCGTGACGCTCGAATGGTACCGGAACAACAGATAGAATTCGCCCTGGGCACGATCGGTATCGGCAAACCGTGGGGCTTCGCCAACGCTGTGGTGCCGTCGGAATACGAGGCGCTCGAACTTCTCGAGCGCGCTTTCACACTCGGCATACGCTACTTCGATACAGCGCCTTCCTATGGCGTCAGTGAAGAGCGGCTGGGACGCTTCCTGCGCTCCTTGACGGCGGAGGATCGCGCCGCAGTGCGCGTCGCCACCAAGTTTGGCGAGCACTGGGATGCGTCCGCCGGCGAGCCCTTCGTGGACCATTCTTACGACGCGCTGGCGCGCAGTCTCGATGGCAGTCTGGAGCGTCTCGGGCGGATCGACTTCCTGCAACTCCATAAGACGACGCCCGTGGTCTTGCGGTCGAGCGAACTGGCGCGCGCGTGGGAGAACGCCGCGTCGTGCGGCGTCCCGGCGATTGGCGCCAGTGTCAGCGATCTGGAATCGGCTGCGATCGCGGTGGCGGACGCGAGCTTCCAAATTCTGCAATTCCCTTACAACGTCGTGCAGACGACGTTCGGCGGGGTGCTGCGGCAGGCCGCTGCGCGCGGCATGAAGGTGGCGGTGAATCGTCCATTCGGAATGGGGCGCATGCTTTACGAGAATCGGGAGATCTCGAAAGCCGACGCGTTTGGATTTATCTTGCGCGAACGCTTCGATGGGGCGATTTTGAGCGGCACGAAGTCTGTGGAGCATCTGGAAGAAAATTGGAACGCGTTTCGGGTAGCGACGTACGGGCGAGTAGCTCGCTCTGATTAGACTCGCGGCAAGCACGCGCTATTCTGGAATATTCGATGATTTCTTTCTCTGGTATCCATAAGCAGTACGGCAAGCAGCTCATTTTCGTTGACGCTTCCTTTCAGTTGAACCCCGGCGAAAAGGTCGGCCTGGTGGGCCCCAACGGCTCCGGCAAGACCACCCTATTCCGCATGATTGTCAACGAAGAGGTCCCTGATGAGGGGGACGTCTCCGTCCCCCGGAAGCTGACGATCGGCTATTTCCGCCAGGACGTTGAGGAGATGTCCGGCCGCTCCGTGCTCGACGAAGCCATCGCCGGCAGCGGTCGCGTTGGCGACCTTCACCACGAACTCGAAGCCCTGCAGCACGCCATGAGCGACCCGGCGAAGGCAGACGACATGGACCGCATCCTGGAGCGCTTCGGCGAAGTGCAGGAGGAGTACGACCATCTGGACGGCTATGCGCTCGAAGCCCAGGCGCGCGAAGTGCTGCACGGCCTCGGCTTTCAGGATGACCAGATCGATGGCGATGTCGGCGCGCTCTCCGGCGGTTGGAAGATGCGCGTCGCGCTGGCGCGCGTGCTGCTGGGACGTCCCGACGTCTTGCTGATGGACGAGCCCACCAACCACCTCGACTTGGAATCGATCATCTGGCTCGAACAATTCCTCAAGAACTATCCGGGCGCGCTGCTGATGACCTCGCACGATCGCGAGTTCATGAACCGCATCATCACGAAGATTGCGGAAATCGACGCCGGCGAGATCATCGCGTACTCGGGCAACTACGATTTCTACGAGCGCGAGCGCACTATCCGGGAAAGCAATCAGCAGGCCGCGTTCGCGAGGCAGCAGGCGATGCTGGCCAAGGAGCAGCGCTTCATCGAGCGATTCAAGACGCATGCCGCCAAGGCCGCTCAGGTGCAGAGCCGCATCAAGGCGTTGGATAAGATCGAAAAGATCGAGCTGCCCAAAACGCGCCGCGTGGTGAAGTTCGAATTCCGCGTGCCGCCGCGCTCCGGCGACCAGGTAGCGGTGATCGAGGACTTGCATAAGGCGTACGGCAAGCGCGTGATCTACGACGGCTTCAGCATCACCATCCGCCGCGGCGAGCGTTGGGCCGTGATGGGCCGCAACGGCGCAGGCAAGACCACGCTGCTCAAGATGATCGCCGGTGCGACGCAGCCCGATTCCGGCTCGGTACGGCTGGGCGCGAGCTTGCAGATGGGTTACTTCGCGCAGCAGTCGCTGGACGTGTTGAATGCCGACCTCACGATTCAAGACCAATTGCAGGAGGATTTCCCGCAGGAAGGGATCGGCACGCTTCGCACGCTGGCGGGCGCGTTCCAGTTCTCCGGCGACGACATCGATAAGAAGATTCGCGCGCTTTCGGGCGGCGAGAAATCGCGGCTGGCGATGGCGCGGATGCTCTTCAACCCGCCGAATTTTCTGGTACTCGATGAGCCCACCAACCACCTGGATCTCGCCACCAAGGAAATGCTGGTGGAGGCGCTAAAGACCTTCGAAGGCACGATGATCTTCGTGTCGCATGACCGCACGTTCCTGCGCGGCCTCGGTTCGCGCGTGCTGGAATTGGGCGGCGAAAGCGGGACGGATCGGGAGCCGGTGGTTTATCCCGGGTCGTATGTGGAGTACGTGCAGAGCCTCGGGCACGAAGCCCCCGGCATCTATCACTAGAATGCGAAATTTCTGCATGGTGCTAGCGATGTTTATGGTGTCGTGCGCGGCGCCCCCTCCTCCGCCACCGCCTCAGAAGACGGCGGTGGATCCGGCGACGGAGAGCTGGTATGCGCCGGCGATCACGGAATTGGCGGGGTTGAATCGCGAAGCGGAGTCGCTCTTGCAGGGCGGGAAACCCGACGATGCGGCTAGGAGGATCACGAAGGGGCAGGCGTTATCGACGCGGTTGCTCGCGGCCGCGCGACCTCCATTGGAGGCGATGGAAGCGGCGGCCGACAACGAGAATCTCTACGCGGGCATGCTGCTGGCCAACAAGAATTTCGGATGGGCCCGGCTATCGTACCAAAAGAATGCCAGCAGGTGGAAAAATTGGCGGCCGCAAACCGAGGAGACGGCGCGGCGCTTGAAGCAGGCGCAGGATGGAATTGCAGAAGTGGATAAGAGGATGACGCAGTAAGCATCACACGCCGCAGGGCGCTACGCTCGCTATTTGAGACTCACCACTATCCCATCCCCCCGCCGTACCACCACCACATCCGCGGGCGTCCCCTCATTCGAGAATTCGCAGTGCACAGGATCGACGTGGTACGCCACTTTCAGTACTGAGCAGCCTGGCGTTCGGAAGACGTTGTAGCCCTCGGCGAACCCTTCCAGACGGACGTGGGCTCCCGATTTCAATGCCGGAACTTGCGAGCGGAACGACGTGAGATCGCGCCCCGCCTGCGCGGTGTTGCTAAGCATCCACTCGGCTTTCGATCGCATGTGCGCCTGGTGGGGCAGTGCCAAAAGGCAGAACGCGGCCATCGCGCCCGCGACCGGCAACTCGCGCAGGCGCCATCGCGCGGCCACTGCCTCTGCCGCCGCGCCTAGTGCCAGCGATAGAAACGCGGTGGGCATGTAGAGGTAAATCGCGTCGCGCTGGCGCGCCATGAAGATCACCGGCCCCAGGTAGATCACGAAGCCCGCCAGTCCGAACAGCGCCGCGCGCGGACGCCATGCCACGCCGGCCGCGAGTGCGCCGATCGCAATCGTCCAGCGGATTAATCTGCCGATCGGCCACGGTCCGCCGTACATCAGGCGCGAGAAGTAGTAGAAGAGTCCATCGACGAAGGTCTTCGGCGAGATTTCCATGCGGTAGGTGACGTCGGGATTCTTCTGATGCTGGATGATGATCGGGATGTACACGATCGTCAGAAAAAGAGCCACAAGCAAGTGGGGTAGGACATCGATAAGTGGCGATCGCTTTGCTCGGCCTACGCTCCCTGACGGTCGCGGCTCTGATTGGGGCTCGCTCGCCAGCACACGGCGGAGCCATGTGCCACATAACACCCACACCAGGAGCACGAAGGGCAGGCCCAACGTGGCTTCCTTCGTGCGCGCCGCCAGGATATAGAAGAACACGCTCGACGCCCGCACCGCCGCGCGCTTCGAAAGGAAGGTGAACGTAGTCAGTAATACCAGCGTCGCGCCCAGGACATCGAAAATGTCCGCGATCCAGGTCACCCCTCCGATCGCCGCCGACCATATTCCGAACGCCAGCGCGGCAGCCGTCGACACCCACCACGACGCCAGGATCCTGCGCGCCACGGCTAAAAGCAACGTCATATTGATGAGGTGCAGCCCGAGGCACATTACGTGGAACGGCACCGGGTTCAACCCGAAGATACGGTACATCACGCGGATGACCAGCGCCCCAATCGGCCGGTCGTTGTAAGGATAGCGGGGCACTAGCCAGAACTGCTCTTTGAGCGTGAGCAGGTCCGCGCGGTAGAGCCAGTCCCAATCGTC
>JBDTPR010000384.1:0-6572 GCA_039932635.1 Candidatus Solibacter sp. | reverse complement strand
GGATGCTGGTCGCTGCCTTCCCGCTGGCGGCGCAATACCTCGGGCTCGCGGAGAGTGACCTCGCGGAGATAATCCGACATTTCGTCGGTGAGTGGGGTGTGTGTACGTGACATGCCGAAGTTCTGATTTTACGTCATCCGGCCACGAACATCGCGACCGCCGCCGCAGTCATCACCGCGGCAGAAATCCAGCCGCCCCATTTCAGCGCGGCAGAATTCGCGCGCTTGCCCATCACCTCGGCATCCGACGTCAGCAGTACGATCAGCACGATCAGCGGCGGCGCCAGTACGCCGTTGGCAACCGCCGACCAGAAAAGCATTTTCACCGCATCGAAGCTGAAGTAGGTCAATACAACGCCGAGCGCCACCGAAAGCGCCAGCACCGCGTAGAATTTCGGCGCGAGCGCCGGCTTGCGATCCAGCGAAGCGCGCCAGCACATCGCCTCCGAAACCGCGTAGGCGCTGGATCCGGCGAGCACCGGCACGCCGAGCATTCCCGTGCCGATCAATCCGAGCGAGAACAACCAGTACGCGCCCTCTCCGGCCAGCGGCTTGAGCGCTTCCGCAGCCTGACTCGCGGTAGCGATTTTGGTGATGCCATGCGCATGCAGGGCGGCGGCGGAGGTGAGGATGATGAAGTACATCACCAGATTCGAGAAGAACATGCCGGCCAGCACATCGGTCCGGGCGCGCCGCAGTTCCTTCTTGGTCGCGCCCTTTCGTTGCTCCTCAGTGTGGCGTCCCTCGGCGCGCTCCTCCTCTACCTCCACCGCGGCCTGCCAATAGAAGAGGTACGGCGAGATGCTGGTGCCCAGGATCGCCACCAACACCGATAGATACTCCGGAGACCAGCGAAGGTCGGGGATGAATGTTGCGCGTAGCACCGCTCCCCAATCGGCGTGCGCCAGGAAGGCCGTGACGACGTACGCGAAGAGCACCAGCGTCAGCCACTTGAAAACCTTCGCCAGTGAGCGGTACGATGCGAAAAAGAGTGTGAGCACAATCGCCACCCCGTATGCCGGCACCATTACGGCGGCCGGCGCGCCAGTGACCATATGGGTGGCCTCGGCCATGCCGCCCAGATCGGCCGCGATATTGATCACATTGGCCACCAGCAGCAACAGACAGGTGCCCCAAAGCACCCACCGGGAATACCGCCGCCGCACCACCGCCGCAAGCCCGAGGCCCGAGACCATGCCAAGCCGCGAGCACATCAATTGCACCGCGGCCATCATCGGAAAGCTGAATAGCGCAGTCCATAGGGGGCCATAGCCAAACGAGGCGCCCGCCACGGAGAATGTCGCGATGCCGGACGGGTCGTCATCCGCCGCGCCGGTGATCAGGCCAGGTCCGAGGTCTTCAAAAAATTTGGTGAGTTTATTGGTCTGGGGCATCCGGCGGATCCACCACCTCGGCGTCGAGCAGCACGACGAGGCCTTCCTTAACCATGCCGCGGATCTCCGGTAGCACCTCGCGGATTTTGGTTTTCTAATCTACCACTGTGATGGCCACCGGTTTATCGTCCGAGACCCCGAACAGCCGCTTCCGGTGCACTCTGCCATGACTGCCGAAACCCATCATGCCTGCCTGGGCGGTTGCGCCAGCGATCCCCAGCTGGCGCAGGCGGCGTATAATCGCCTCGTAGAGAGGGCCGGAGCCCCACAAGTCCGCTTCGTCGACGTAGATCAAGAGCATCTTCGCGGGAGCTTTCACTGGTCCCCCTTCTTGGCAGTCAGATAGTACTGGCTTGGCAGCACCAACAACGTCAACAGCAAAGTCGACAGCAATCCACCGACCACAACTGTGGCAAGCGGTCTTTGAATGTCGCTCCCGATGCCGGTGGCCCGTGCCGCCGGCACCATTCCCAGCAGCGCCACCAGTATCAGCATCAGGCTGGGCCGCAATTGTGCGCGCGCACCTTGTATTACCGCGTCTTTCAACGACGCTCCGGGTTCCGCGCGCCGGCGGTTGATCTCTGAAATGTACAGCACGCCGCTCATTACCGCCACGCCGAACAGTGAGATAAAGCCCACGGCGGCCGAAACGCTGAGATTGATGCCGCGCACATACAGGAAGATGATGCCTCCCACCAGCGAAAATGGCACGTTGACCAGCACCAGCCCTGCATGCAGTGCATCGCCGAAGGCAAAGAACAGCAGCGCGAAGATAATGCCGATCGTGATCGGCAGGATAATCGCGAGGCGCTTTCGGGCGCGCTCCAGGTTCTCGAATTGCCCGCCCCAGTCCACCGAATACGCGGGCGGAAGTTGGACCGCGCGCGCAAACTTCGCCTGAGCCTCCGTCACGAAGCTCCCCTGGTCGCGACCTCTTATATTGGTGCGTACTGAGATCTGGCGAATGTTTTCGCGGCGCGCGATGATGGTCGCGCCGTTGACCACTTCGATGTGCGCCAGTTGCGATAGCGGCACCCGGCCACCATCGTGCGTCGGCACCAGCGTGTTGCCGATCGCCGAGGCATCGGCGCGCGCCTGCTCCTGAAAGCGCACCGTCACATCGAAGCGCTTCTCACCTTCGAAGACCGTGCTGATAGGCTTGCCGCCGATCGCCATTTCGATTACATCCTCCACGTCGCGTACATTGATGCCGTAACGCGCCACGCTGCGCCGGTCTATCTGAATGCGCAGTTGCGCCTGCTCGGCCTCCTGCTCCAGGAAGGTGTCCGCCGCGCCCGGTATCGGGCGGAGCACCGCGAGCGTCTGCCCCGCCAGTGCGCGCAGGCGCTGCAGATCGGGCCCGCTGATGATCACCGCGAGATCGGCGGGCGACCCGGTCACCGCCTCCGTGACGTTATCGATGATGGGTTGCGTGAGGCTGAAGTTGGCGCCCGGAATCTGCGCGCGCAATCTGGCGGATATCTGGTCTACCAGGTCCGCCTTGCGCATGCCAGCCGGCCAGGTGTCATAGGCTTTCAGCGAGACGAAGAACTCGTTGCGATTGGGCCCATATGGGTCGGTGCCGGAATCGTTGCGGCCGGATTGCGAACTCACCAACTGCACCTCGGGGAACTTCTCGAGCACATGGCGGATCTTACGCGACTCCTCCGCCGACTTAGTCAGCGAAATGCCCGCGGGGAAGTTTGCGCGCACCCAGATTGTGCCCTCATCGAGTTGCGGCAGAAATTCGCTGCCCAGTTGTCCGCCAAGCAGGAACGCGGCGCACACCACCAGCGCGCCGCAAGCCACCGTGATGGCCGCATGCTTCACCGTGTAGCGAAGCACCCCTTCGTAGGCGTTATATAGCCAGCGCAGCACCGGATTGTCCCAGGTCTTGCAGCCGTTGCGAAAGAGATAGGTCGCCAGCACGGGGATCAGCGTCAGCGCCAGCAGCATGCTCCCCAATAGCGCGTAGCAGACGGTGTACGCCATCGGGGTGAAGAGGCGCCGCTCCACGCGTTCCAGCGTGAATAGCGGAATGTATGCCGAGATGATGATCAGCAGCGAAAAAAAGATCGGCGATTCCACTTCCAGCGCGGCATTCAGAATCGTTTCGAAGACGGTGGCTCGCTTGCCTTCCTGCTCGCGCACGTGCATGCAATGGACGATATGCTCCACCATCACCAGCGTGCCGTCCACGATGATGCCGAAATCCAGCGCGCCCAGACTCAGCAGGTTCGCCGGAATGCCGGTGAGGTGCATGCAGATGAAGGCGAACAAGAGCGCCAGTGGAATCGTGATCGCCGTGAGCACGGCGGCTCGCACGCTGCCCAGAAAGAGCAGCAGCATCGTCACCATCACCACGATGCCTTCCAGCAGCGTGTGCGACACCGTGTGCAGCGTGTTGGACACCAGGTCCGTGCGGTCGTAAATGCCGCGAATGTGCACCCCTGGAGGCAGGCGCGTGCTATTGATATCGTCCACCGCCTCATGCACGGCTTTCAGCACTTCGGTGGGGTTCTCGCCTCGCCGCATCAGGACGATGCCTTCCACGCCAGTGGTATCGCCGATCCCGAAGATTCCCGTAGGCTGCGCCGCGCCGATCTCCACTTTTCCGATATCGTGGATGAACACCGGCACGCCCTTGTTCTCGGCCACTACGATGTTCTCCACGTCGCCGGTATTCTGAATCAGGCCCACGCCGCGGATCACCATCGACTGCTGATTGTTGTCCAGCAGCGCGCCGCCCGCATTCTGATTGTTGGCGCTCACCGCCTGCGCGATCTGTCCGATCGACAGGTTGTATTTGTCCAGCGCGCTTGGGTTGACCACCACCTGGTATTGCTTGACCAGCCCGCCGAAGGGCGTGACATCGGCGATGCCCGGCACCTGGCGGAAGCGCGGTTCGATGACCCAATCTTCCAGATCGCGCAGCTCGATATCGCTGTAGCCCTTGCCCTCCACCACGTAGCGATACAACTCGCCGATGGGTGTGGCGAGCGGCCCCAGCGTCGGCGTGACATTGTCGGGAAGCGTCGCATCGCGCAGTTTCTCGAGCACCACCGCGCGCGCAAAATAATCGTCGGTGCCATACGCGAACGTCAACTCGCAGACCGAGAGTCCGAAAATGGTGCGCGAGCGCCGCGCGATCACAGCGGGCACTCCATTGAGCGCGCGCTCGATCGGCACCGTGACCTGCTGCTCCACTTCCTCGGCCGCGTGGCCGGGATACAACGTGATCACGACAGCCTGAGTGTCGGAAATATCGGGATAGGCTTCCACCTTGAGCTGGCGGAAGCTATAAATGCCCATGGCGATCAGCCCGAAAGAGAGCACGATCATGACGAAGCGCTGGGCGAGCGCGAAACGCAGTAGTTTTGCGATCATGTTGGCCTATTGGGCGCGCAACAGCATGGCGCCATCCACCACAATCTGGTCTCCTGGTTTGAGTCCGCTGGTGATCGGCAGCATGTCGCCGGCGCGATCGCCGGTCTTCACTTCGACGGGTTGGAAGTGCCCGGGCGCCGTTTCCAACCACACGCTGGTCCTGCCGTCGCCTTGCAGCAGCGCGCCCACCGGAATCACCGGCAGCGTCTTCATCGAATCGGTGTGCCGGATTGTCGCGTACATCTCTGGACGGAGTTTCCCGCGAGCGTTATCCATCACGGCGCGGACCTTGATGGTGCGCGTCTGCGGGTCCACCGTATCGGCAATGCGGGTAACGCGCCCGTGGAACGTTTCGCCAGGGTACGCGGTGAGTTGCACGTCGATGGGCTCGCCCACCTGAATAAAGCGGATCGAGCTTTCCGCAACGTCGCTCGATACCCATACGGTGCTCAGATCCGCGATGGTGATCACGGGGGTGTTGGTGTCGTTGCGATACTCCCCCGCAGCCACGCTCATATCGAGCACCTTGCCTGAGATCGGCGCGGTGACCGTGACCTTCTGGCCGAAGGCACCGGGTTTGAGGCCGAGCAAGCGCAGCTTGCGATCCGATTGTTCGAGTCCCGCCTGCGCCTGTTCCAAAGCCGCTTTGGCCTGCGCCAGGGCGTTCTCGGCGGTCAGCACATCCTTGCGCGCCACCGCATTGTGCTCGAAAAGATCGGTCGCGCGATCGTAGTCGGCCTGGGCTTTATTGAGGTTGGCCCTGGCCTGCGTGATCGCAGCCTGCCCCTGCAAATACGCCCCCACCCCCGCGTCGGCGTCCGGCGATTCCAGGCTGAGCAGCGAGTCTCCGCGCTGCACCGAATCCCCGAGTTTCACCATCACCGCGGAGACGCGGCCGGTGAGCGGCAATGCCACTCGCGACATCAGGTTCGGATTGGCTTCGATTTTCCCCGGGGACGTGACCTCATCGAAGGGCACCGAGGCCGTCTTCACTTCGGCCAGATGGATTTCCTTGAGCTTCGGGGAATCGGCGGGAATAGTCACGCTGCCATCGGGCGCGCGCTCTTCCCCGGCGTTGGCTGCCGCCGCGGTCACGGGCGCTTCCTCCTTTTTGCCGCAGGCGGCCAGCACGAGGAGGGCGCAAAGTAGAATTCTGAAGTGGTTGGTCATCGGACTGCCTTTCCAGAGATCGCGTCGATTGTGTACAGGCTGCGCGCGAAATCCGCGCGCGCATCGTTGGCGCTTTGGCGCGCGTCGTTGAAGGCACGCTGCGCATCCAGGAATTCCACCAGCGACGCTTCGCCGCGGCGGTAAGAGTACTCCATCGTAGTGCGGACTTCTCGGGCCTGGTCCAACAACTCGTGCTCGATGCTCTCCAGCAGGCCGCGCGAGGTGGCGTATTGCGTCCAGGCATTGCGTACTTCGTTTTGCAGGTCGCTTTCGGCGGCGCGTATGCGGGCCAGGATCTGTTGCTGCTCCTGCCGCGCGCGCTCGATCTCGCCCTGATTGCGGTTCCATACCGGCAGCGGCGCTGAAAGAAAGATGCCCAGCGCGTTTGCATTGCCGTTGTGGAACTCGCGATGATACTCCATGCCGAGCGTGAAATCGACCTTCCCCTGCGCGAGCTGCGAGCGGATCTCGGCCTGCGAGCGCGCCTGGTCCCGGCGCAATGCGAGCAGGTCCGGGCGCAGTTCGAGTGCCTGCGCCGTCACCGTTTCGAGCACCACCGCGTCGCTGTCGCGGCGCATTTCCCCGGCCACGTCGAATCCCGCCACGGGGGCGGGGCGGCCCA
>JBDTPR010000383.1:0-6573 GCA_039932635.1 Candidatus Solibacter sp. | reverse complement strand
CGGCAATCACTACCTGGTCTGGCGAATTGAGATTCGCGGCGCTGACCACTTCGCCCTGTGCAGCCTCCGCCAGGACGCCATCGAGTTTGCCCTCGGGAAGTTTGAGCAGCGCGGCCATCGCGCCAACTCCCGCCGGCACAGCCTCCTGCATGTACTGCCCGCGCTTGCGCACCAGGCGCACGGCGTCGGCGAAGTCGAGGCTTCCGGCGGCCACCAGAGCCGAGTATTCGCCCAGGCTATGGCCGGCGACGTAATCCGGCGCCATTCCTTCGGCGCGCAGCACCGCGAACGCGGCGATGGAGACGGTCAGCAGCGCGGGCTGGGTATTCTCGGTAAGTTTAAGCTGGTCTTCGGGGCCTTCGAAACAGAGGCGGGAGATGGCGAAGCCCAACGCATCGTCGGCCTCCTCAAAAACACGGCGCGCATCGGCGTGCGAATCGGCAAGTGCCTTGCCCATTCCAGGGGCCTGAGAGCCCTGGCCGGGGAACAGAAAAGCAGTTTTAGGTGTCAATTTGTGATTATAACTGCTGGCGCGTAAGTCGCAATCGGGGCGCGGTAACAGTGGCAATGGCATAATGAAACCGGAGGCTGATCGTGGCCACGTTGACATCACCAGGTTCCATCTCGCTAATGAACGAAAAGAACCCCTGGCTCGCCGCAGCAGCGCGCTTTGAGGAGGCCGCCACCCGCTTGAAGCTGGATGACGGAATGCGCAAGGTGCTCGGCACTTCCGCAAGAGAAGTGACGGTACACATCCCGGTGCAACTGGATGATGGTCGTATCGAAGTCTTCACCGGCTACCGGGTGCAGCATTCGATCGCACGAGGCCCGGCCAAAGGCGGTCTCCGTTTCGCGCCCGATGTGACGCTCGATGAAGTCCGCGCGCTGGCCAGTTGGATGACTTGGAAATGCGCGGTCGTAAACATTCCCTTCGGCGGCGGCAAGGGCGGAGTAATCTGCGACCCGCACATTCTCAGCGATACCGAACTGGAAAAATTGACGCGGCGCTACACCGCCGAGATCATCGATTTCATTGGACCCGAACGCGATGTTCCGGCGCCCGACGTGAACACCAATGAACAAGTCATGGCGTGGATGATGGACACTTACTCCATGCACGCGCGTCACACGGTCACGGCCATCGTCACCGGCAAGCCGATGTCGCTGGGCGGGTCGCGCGGACGTCCCGAGGCTACCGGGCGCGGCTGCATGATGGTCATCCTGAAGGCGCTGAAGATAATCGGCAAGCGCCCGGAAGACACCACGGTGGTGGTGCAGGGTTTCGGCAACGTCGGCGGTATGGCCGCGAAGTTGATGAGCGCGGTCGGTTTCAAGATCATCGCTCTGGTGGAATACGATGGCGCCGTCTACAACCCCAACGGCCTCGACATCACGGCGCTGCAACAGCATCGCAAAGAGACGGGCTCCATCACGGGCTTCGCGGGCGGCGAAGACATGGATAAAGGCGAGGCCATGTTCCTGGAGTGCGACGTGCTTCTGCCAGCGGCCACCGAGAACGTGATCACGTCACAGAATGTGGACCGCGTGCGTTGCAAGATCCTTTGCGAAGGCGCCAACGGCCCCACCACTCCGCTGGCGGACCTGGTGCTGGCCGACAAGAACGTCTTCGTCATTCCCGATATCCTGGCCAATGCCGGCGGCGTCACGGTATCGTATTTCGAATGGGTGCAGGACCGCCAGGGCTTCTTCTGGAACGAGGCGCTGGTCAACGAGCGCTTGCAGGAGATTATGGACGACAGCTTCGATGCAGTAGTGGCATACGCCAGGGCGCACCAGGTGAACAACCGGATCGCCGCCTACATGCTCGCGCTCGATCGCGTGGCGGAAGCCATCAAATTGCGGGGGCTCTACGCCTAAGATGACATCGGGCGTGTACGCGCGGCATGAGTGACGCTTCCACGCCGCTCATGCGGCAGTATAACGGGATCAAGCAACAGGTCCCGAACGCCCTGTTGATGTTCCGGCTGGGCGATTTCTACGAGTTATTTTTCGAAGATGCGGTGGTGGCGGCGCGTGAACTCGAAATCACGCTGACGGCACGCAACAAGGAGAAGGGGACAGCAATCCCGATGTGCGGAGTGCCGTTCCACGCCGCCGAAGGCTATATTTCCCGGCTCATTCAGAAGGGCTACCGGGTGGCGATCTGCGATCAGGTGGAAGATCCTAAAGCCGCCAAGGGACTGGTCAGGCGCGAGATCATGCGCGTGGTCACGCCGGGCACCGCGATGGATGCCAATCTGGTGCGCTCGCGCGAGAATAACTTTCTGGCGGCGGTGGCGCGCATCGGCACGCGGTCCGCGGTGGCGCACGTGGACGTCTCCACGGGCGAGTTCAAAGTCACCGACATGGAGGCCGCGGAAGTGTCGGGCGCGCTGGAACAGCTGGGCGCGCGCGAGGTTTTGTTTCCCACCGACCTCCCGCTGCTGGCGGGAGAAGAGCGCGCCGGCCCGCGCTTCGTACGCACCGAACTCGAAGACTGGATCTTCACCCAAGATTACGCCGACCGCACTCTGCGCGATCATTTCAAGCTGCTCACACTCGATGGCTGCGGACTGGCCAATCGTCCGGCAGCGGTGGGCGCGGCGGGCGCGATTCTGCACTACCTGCGCGATACGCAGCGCGCCGCGCTCGACCATCTGGATCGACCCACCTATTACGACCGCGCCGATTCGATGGTGCTCGACACCGTGACGGTGCGCAACCTGGAATTGCTGGAACCGGTGTTCGCCGCCGATGCGGGACAATCGCAGGCGCAACTAACGGTACTCGGCGTCCTCGACCAGACCCAGACCGGGATGGGTGGACGGCTCTTGCGGCAGCGCCTCCTGCGCCCCGCGATGGATCGCGCGGAGATCGAACAGCGCCTCGACGCGGTGGGAGAATTGCGGCAGCAGACCATCCTGCGCGCCGAATTGCGCAAGCACCTGGGCGGCATTCTCGATCTGGAACGTCTGCTCGCCAAAGTGACGCTCGGGTCGGCGGGACCGCGCGATGTGCTGGCCCTGGGGCATTCGCTGGAAAAGATTCCCGGGCTCAAACGCTGCTTCGACACGCAGCAGGCCGAGCGCTTGCGCAATCTGCACGACCGGCTCGACGAGGTGAGCGACGTCTGCGATCTCGTGCTGCAGGCGATCTCCGACGAGCCCCCCTTGAACCTCGTGGACGGCGGCACCATCCGCGCAGGCTATCACGCCGAGCTCGACGAGTTGCGCGATCTCAGCCAGAACGGCAAGCAGTACATCGCGCAAATCGACACCCGGGAGCGGCAGCGTACCGGCATCGGAAGCCTCAAGGTCCGCTTCAACAACGTCTTCGGCTACTACATCGAAATCACCAAAGCCAATCAGCACCTGGCGCCGGCGGACTACGAGCGCAAGCAGACGCTGGCCAACGCGGAGCGTTTCACCACGCCGGAGTTAAAGGATTACGAGCACAAAGTGTTGGACGCCGAGGACAAGATCCTCACCCTGGAGAAGGAGCTGTTCGCCACCGTACGGAAGCAGGCGGCGGCACAGGCGATGCGAATCCGCGCCACCGCATCGGCCGTGGCCGAATTGGACGTGACGGCTTCGCTGGCGCAGGTGGCGGCGGAGAATCGCTATCAGCGTCCGTCGTTCAGCGATTCCGGCGAGATGCGGATATTGGCGGGACGCCATCCCGTGATCGAGCGCCTGACCGAGCAGGAGGCGGGGCGCTTCATTCCGAACGACCTCTACCTGAACGATTCCAGCGACCTGCTCGCCCTCATCACGGGGCCGAATATGGGCGGCAAAAGCACCTATCTGCGGCAGGCGGCGCTGATCGCAATCCTGGCGCAAATGGGTTCGTTTGTACCGGCGGAAGCGGCCACTCTGCCCGTAATCGACCGCATCTTCACGCGCATCGGGGCGAGCGACAATCTGGCGCGCGGCCGCTCCACCTTCATGGTGGAGATGACCGAGACGGCGGTGATTCTGAATACCGCGACGCCGCGCAGCTTCATCGTGCTGGACGAGATCGGGCGCGGCACGGCGACGTACGATGGCCTGGCGCTGGCGTGGAGCGTGGTGGAACACATCCACACCAAGACGCGCGCCAAGACCCTCTTCGCCACGCACTATCACGAGCTGACGGAACTTGCCGAGCAGTTGGATGGCGTACGCAATCTGATGGTGAGCGTGAAAGAGGCGGGCGACCACATCATCTTTCTCCGCAAGGTGGAACCCGGCAAGGCGGACCGCAGTTACGGTATCGAAGTGGCGCGCCTCGCCGGGCTGCCGATGGGCGTGATCGAACGCGCGCGCGAGGTACTGAAACTCCACGAGCGCACGGAGCACGTGGTGAGCGGGGAACTCGTGAAGTCCGAGGATCACGGTCCGGTGCAGATCCAGATGTTCGAACCTGTGGGCTATGGAATCGCCGAGCGAATCCGCGGAATTAATCTGGATGAGCTGCGGCCAATCGAAGCGCTGCAACTCCTGAGCGAATTGCAGAAGGAGTTAAAGCGGCAATGAGAGTGGCGGGGGTGATGAGCGGCACATCGTTGGACGGCATCGATGTGGCCGTGGTGGAGATCCGCGGTCGCCGCGTGGAGACGGTGGGCTTCACTTCCAACGCCTACCCGGCCGCCGTACGCGAAGCGATTCTCGGCGTGTCCAATTGCCCGACCCACACGGCACAGATCTCGCGCCTGAATTTCCAATTGGGCGAATTGTATGCGCGGGCGGTGCTGGGCGCGGTGAAGAAGTTCGGCGCGGTGGAATTGATTGGGTGCCACGGTCAGACCGTCTTCCATGAGGGACGCAGCAACACGCTGCAACTCGGCGAGGCTGCGGTCGTGGCGGAGCGCACTGGCGTGCCCGTGGTATCAAATTTCCGGGCGCGCGACATCGCGGCCGGCGGCCAAGGCGCGCCCCTCGTTCCGTTCGTGGATTACTTGCTATTCCGCGACGCACTGCGCACGCGGGTGGCTTTAAATATCGGCGGCATCGCAAATATTTCGGTGATTCCAGCGAGGTGCGCGGCGGAGGATGTCGTGGCGTTCGATACGGGTCCGGGCAACATGGTGATCGACGCCCTGGCGCGCGAGTTCTCCGATGGCAAATTAACGTGCGATCGCGGCGGAAAGATTGCGCAAGCGGGCAGCGTAAATCGCGCGCTGCTCGACGACTTGCTGCGCGACGCGTATTACCGCAAAAACGCCCCAAAGAGCGCGGGACGCGAGCAGTATGGCGTCGAATTCATCGCGCGCCTAAAGGCAAGCGAAACGCCATTACGAGACCTGATCACTACGGCGACCGTGCTGACGGCCGCGACCATCGCGGTAGCGGTGCGCTGGGCGGTCGACGGTCCTGCGGATCTGATCGCGAGTGGCGGCGGGGTCCACAATCCGCAGATCATGGGGCACCTGGCAGGCTATCTGCCGGGCGTGAATCTATCCACTTCTACCGACCACGGCATCGACGCGGACGCGAAGGAAGCCATCGCTTTCGCCATCCTGGCACACGAGACGTGGAAGCGTCGCGCGTCGAATCTCCCATCGGCTACCGGCGCGCGGCGTGCCGTAGTGCTCGGCAATATCACGCCGGGCGCCTAACGATCGGAATTACCCTTCAGCCTGCGCAACGGGAGGCGATATCTTTGGCGATTAGCTGCCCGTGGAAGCGACCATTCTCAATGAAGATCTCATTCGTATGCATGCCCGCGACAATCACACCTGCCAGATAGACGCCGGGACGCGTGCTCTCCAAAGTCTCAGGATTGGTCCGCGGACGGCGCGTGGCGGGCTCAAGCGAAATTCCCGTAGCATTCAGGAACTTGAGGTCCGGCTGGTACCCAACCAGCGCAAAAACGAAATCATTGGGTACGGTGATTTCACCCTCGGGCGTCGCCACTTGAATCGAGTTGGGTTCTATCCGCGTAACCCGCGAGTTGAAATACGCCGCGATCTCGCCATTCTTAATTCGGTTCTCGATATTAGGCTTGATCCAATATTTGACCGAATCGGAAATCGCGGGACCGCGGTGAATCAGCGTGACCCGCGCCCCCGTCCAATACAGTTCGAGCGCCGCGATGGCCGCCGAGTTCTTGGCGCCGATCACCGCGACATCGTGGTTGTAATATGGGTGCGGCTCCTTGTAATAATGCAGCACCTTCCCTAACTCTTCACCCGGAACATTGAGTAAGTTGGGCACATCGTAATAGCCCGTGGAGAGCACAATCTTACGGGCGCGATAGACATGGTTGACGCCCAGGCGGTCCGTAGTCGCAACCTCGAAAGCATTATCCTCACCGGTAATGGCATCCACCTTCTCGTACTGATGGATATTGAGGTGGTAGTGTTCCGCCACCTTCCGGTAGTACTTCAGAGCCTCAGTCCGATTAGGCTTTTCGTTCAAACTCGTCATCGGGATGTTGCCGATTTCGAGCAGTTCCGGCGTAGTGAAGAAGGACATGTTAGTGGGGTAGTTATACAGCGAATTCACCACACACCCCTTCTCCACCAGCACGGTTTTCAGACCGCGCTGCTGTAGTTCGATGCCGCAGGCAAGGCCCGTGGGTCCGGCGCCCACC
>JBDTPR010000382.1:0-6636 GCA_039932635.1 Candidatus Solibacter sp. | reverse complement strand
GCCGCGACCGCGAGGGAGCGTTCGGCATGCGGCGCTCAAGGCAAGTTAGCCACCGCTCCCTCACGGTCGCGGCTCTGATGGGTTCGCGCGCAGAATGAAGTCTGCTCCACGGCTTAGGTCTTCAAGATCGCCTTCACGGCTGCTCCATCTACATCCGTCAGACGGAACTCGCGCCCCTGAAATTTGTGGGTCAGGCGCAGATGGTCGATGCCCAGGCAGCGCAGAATGGTCGCCTGCAGATCGTGAGTGTGGACCGGGTCTCGCGTGATGTTGTAGCCGTAGTCGTCGGTCTCGCCGATTGTGAGCCCGGGCTTAACTCCTCCTCCGGCCAGCCAGACGGTGAAGCAGCGGCCGTGGTGATCGCGGCCATAATCGGTCGCGGTGAGACGCCCCTGGCAGTACACGGTGCGTCCGAATTCCCCGCCCCACACTACCAGCGTGTCGTCCAACATGCCGCGCTGCGCCAGATCCTCAATCAGACCCGCTGAGGCCTGATCGACATCTTTGCAGCGCTTGGGCAGGTCGGCGGGCAGGTTGCCGTGGTGATCCCAATCGCGGTGATAAAGCTGTATGAAGCGCACGCCGCGCTCGGCCAGACGGCGCGCCAGCAGGCAATTCGCGGCGAAGGTTCCGGGCTTGCGCGCATCCTCTCCGTACAGCTCGAAGGTGTGCGCGGGCTCCTTGGAAATGTCGGTGAGTTCCGGCACCGAGGTCTGCATGCGGAACGCCATTTCGTATTGAGCGATGCGCGCGGTAGTCTCCGGATCTCCAGACTCGGCGGCGGTGAGCGCGTTGAGTTCGCCCAGCGAATCCAAGAACTGACGGCGGTTATCCGCGGAGAAGCCCTTCGGGTTCGAAAGGTAGAGCACCGGGTCGCCCGCCGAGCGGAATTTGACGCCTTGATACTGACTCGGCAGGAAGCCGGCGCCCCACAGACGGTCGTAGAGTGGCTGCCCGCCGCCGGAGTTCGAGATCATCACGCAGAATGCCGGCAGGTCCTCGGTTTCGCACCCGATGCCGTACGAGACCCACGCGCCCATGCTGGGGCGGCCGCCCAGGCGGAAGCCGGTCTGCGCCATGGTGACGGCGGGATCGTGATTGATCTCCTCGGTATTGACAGTCTTCAGAAAGGTGAGGCGGTCGGCGATCCGGGCGGTATGCGGCAGTAGTTCGCTGACCCACGCACCTGATTGCCCGTGCTGCGCGAAGGCGAATTTCGAGGGCACCACCGGAAAGGCCGATTGCGTGGCCGACATGCCGGTGAGGCGCTGCCCGCCGCGGATGGACTCGGGGAGATCGGTGCCCTGGAATTCGGTCAGGCGCGGCTTGTAATCGAAGAGCTCGAACTGCGATGGGCCGCCCGATTGGAAAAGGTAGATCACGCGCTTGGCAGTGGGCGGAAAATGCGGCAGGCCGGAGAGGCCGCCGTGCGCCGTGGCGCCGCGGGCCTGACGCGCGCTGACGGCGGCCAAGGCCGCAAGGCCCACGCCCGTGGAGTTCAGCCCGAAGAAGTGACGCCGTGTGATCGGGTTCATTGATTACTCCTTCGTTATGGTCTCGTCGAGATTGAGCAGCAGGCTGGCGAACCCGGCGTAGGCCGCAAGTTCGCGCTCGTCGAGCCCGGCACGCACAGGTGAATCGCCCTGCTTGAGGAAGTCACGCGCCGCCGTGGCATCGTCGCGATAGACGCGCTGATAGCCCTCCAGCGCCTTGCGAAAAGCGGTGGCCCGAGCCGCGTTGGGCGCGCGGCCCAGCACCAGACGGTAGGCATAGGCGATGCGCGCCTCGGGGGTATCGCCGCCTTCGGTCACCACGCGTTCGGCGAGTTTGCGCGCCGCTTCCAGAAAGGTGACATCGTTCATCAGTTCGAGCGCCTGCAACGGGGAGTTGGTGCGATTCTCGAAGACGGTGCACTGCTCGCGATTGGGCGAATCGAAATTCACCATGAAGGGCGGCGCCACCGTGCGTTTCCAATAAGTGTAGAGGCTGCGCCGGTAGAGCCCATCCCCGGTGTCCTGTTTATAGCCCGAGCCGCCGCCGAGTTCCTGCCAGAGTCCGGCAGGCTGGTACGGCTTCACCGAGGGGCCGCCCACCTTCTCCACCAGCAGCCCGGAGACTGCCAGCGCCTGATCGCGGATGACTTCGGGGCCCAGGCGGAAGCGCGGACCGCGGGCCAGCAGGCGATTGTCGGGGTCCTTTTGCAGCAGCTCCGGCGTGACGCGCGAGGCCTGCCGGTAGGTGGCCGACATCACGATCGTCTTCTGAATTGCCTTCATGTCCCAGCCGCTCTCCATGAAGTCGGTGGCCAGCCAGTCGAGCAATTCCGGGTGCACGGGGAACTCGCCCTGGGCGCCGAAATCGTCCACCGTCTTGACGATGCCGAAACCGAAATACGATTGCCAGAAGCGGTTGACGGCGACGCGCGCGGCCAGCGGATTGCGGCGGTCCACGATCCAACGGGCGAGACCGAGCCGGTCCTGCGACCACTGGGGATCGCTCGCGCCGAATACCTCGGGAAGCCCTGCGGTGACCTGTTCGCCGTGCGCATCGTAGGCGCCGCGCTTGAGCACGAAGGTGTCGCGCGCGCGGGGATCGTCCGCCATCACCATGACGCTGGGGATCTTCTTGAAGTACTCCTTGCGTTCGGCGCGCAATGTCGCGAGGCCATCGCGCGCCTCGCGGGCTGCGGCGGGCGCGGCATGCTCCAGATACCATGCGGAGAGTTTCGCGGCTTGCGCGGCGGTGCGGTCGCGCTCCGGAATGGCGAGCAGTTCGGCGTACGCCTGCGGTACGGCGAGCGCGGCGGCCTCCGCGGCGTCGAGCGCACGATTGTAGATCACCACGTCGTCCAGCAGTCCCGTGAAGCGCAGCCCGCCGCCGGCGCCGACGCGAAGCGGAGTCTTAGGATGATTGATGGGCTCGGTGTTCTGATCGAACAGCACCTTGACCGGCATGTCGATGCCGTTGACATAAATGTGGACGCCCGCCGCCTTGCGTTCGCCGTCGTACGTGACGAGGACGTGCTGCCGCTCGTGCTGGCGCACCGGCGCGATGGATTCCAAGCGGATGCCGAGATCTGTCCAGCGGCGGTGCAGGTGCAGACGGACCTTGCCGTCCACCAGGTAGAGGCCGTGGCCCATGCCTTCGAAGTAATCCTCGACGTGGGAGACGATGGCGCAGGTCGTGCAGTCGGCCTGAATCCAGGCGGCCATCGTGAAGGGCTGCAGGTAATCGAAATTGGCGAGCTTGCCGTCGCCTTCGAGGTAGTGCTTGCCGTCGAAGCGAGTGGGGGCGAGATCGGCAGGCCAGGCGCAGGCCGCATCCGCGGGTTCGCAGCCCGCTGCTTTCACGGCATCGCGACCGCTGCGGAATACCAGGCCAGCGGGCTGGATCCACTGCGGGTCGGGCGTGGGCGCGGTACGTTCCCAGGCCTGCTGCGCGGTGCGCAATTCCGGCTGCATGGCTTTCCAGCGGGCTTCCGCCCCGTCCACGGCGGCATCGAGTTCGGCGAGTTTCGCCCTGTGCTCGGGCAGCGGAGCCTTCACCAGGGGATCTTCATTGCCGTAGTTCCAGACGAAGCCTTTCTCGTCGGGCACGCGATTGAAATAGGCGAAGAGGCGGTAGAACTCCTTCTGCGAAATGGGATCGAACTTATGATCGTGACAGCGCGCGCACCCTATTGTGAGGCCAAGGAAGACGGTGGATGTAGTCTGCGCACGATCGGCGACATATTCCACGCGATACTCTTCCGGGATGATGCCGCCTTCTCCGGTGGTGCGGTGATTGCGATTGAAGGCCGTGGCGATGCGCTGATCGAGCGTGGCGCCGGGGAGGAGGTCGCCGGCCAACTGTTCGACGGTGAAGCGATCGTAGGGCAGATTGCGATTGAACGCGTCGATCACCCAATCGCGCCAGCGCCACATGTCGCGCGGACCGTCGGTCTGGTAGCCGTTGGTATCACCGTAACGCGCCGCTTCCATCCACCGGAAGGCCATGCGCTCGCCGTAACGGGGCGAGGCGAGCAGGCGGTCTACCACCTTGGACCAGGCAGCGGGCGTGGAGTCGGCCAGGAAGGCGTCGAGTTCGGCCGGGGTGGGCGGCAGCCCTGTGAGGTCGAGCGAGACGCGGCGCAGCAGTGTCGGCTTGTCGGCCTCGGGCGCGGGGTGTAGGCCTTCGCGCTCCAGGCGGGCGAGCACGAAGCGGTCGATGGGGTTACGCGCCCAGGCGGCGTCGCGCACGGCGGGGAGCGGCGGACGGCGCGGAGGAATGAAGCTCCAGAAGGGCTGCATTTTTGCGCCCTGGGCAATCCAGCGGCGCAGGCGATCGGTTTCGGCAGTGGTGAGCGCGGGCTTGCCGGAGTAGGCGGGCGGCATGCGGCGCGCGGCGTCGGGGGCCGAGACGCGGCGGAGCATCTCGCTGGCCTCGGGATCGCCAGGCACGATGGCGTGGCGGCCCTGGGCGAGATCGATACGAGCGCCGGCTTCGGTGTCGAAGCGCAGTTTGGTGACGCGCTTGGCGGCGTCGGGACCGTGACAGGTGAAGCAACGGTCGGACAGGAGCGGCCGAATGTCGCGATTGAACTCGATTTCCTGCGCAGATAAGGTGGCGGCAGTGCAGAGCAAGATGCCCGCGAAGGCCGCCGATTTCCATTGGAACATTCGCTGTTTCCCCTCTCCGCGCTCGGAGTAACCACATTTTACATGAATCACGGGCTAGCCCTCACAATGGGGGTTGCGGAGTAATTTTGGGGAAATCCCACACAACGCTTGAATTTCGGAGTCAATGGACATAACATCAAGGTCAAAGGATCGATATTCAGATGAAACTGTCTTCAATCGTGTTGCTGTTGGTTACTAGTTTCGTGATGTTCGGGCAGGAAGCGATGCCTCGCATGGCATCGGCCGAGCCCAATAGTGGAAAGATCGGCGACGAAGTGACCGTAGCAGGAGAGAATCTGGACAAGGCCAATGTCGGCAAGATCTATCTCACCGACGGTAAGAACGACCTGGAGTGCGTAATCACCGCTCAGACCGCCACCGAAGTAAAGATCAAGATTCCCGCCAAGGCCACGGGCCGCATGGCGCTGATGATCCTGACCGGCGGGAAGGAGCCCAAGCTGATCGAACAGCCTGTCAAAGTCAACATTGAATAGCGGCGTGCCGCGCGCTGCCGTCACAAGCGGCGATAGGGAGTGGAGAGATACTTCTTCGATTCCTGTGCCGCCTCGGCCTCCGGGGCATAGGCGATGGCTTTCTTATAGGCTGCGATGGCCTCGGTGCGGCGCTGCTTCATGTCGTAGATCTGGCCCATGCGGAGCCAGGCCTGCACTCCCATATTCAGGTCCACGTCGTCGCCTGCCGCCGCGACCTTCTTCATGTTTTCGAGCGCCTTGTCCAGGTCGTTATACCAGAACTGAATCGAGCCTTGCTGGTAGTAGATTTTCTCCCAAGGCACGCGATCGTAGCCCGGTGCGTGGCTGGACTTAAGGCGCGCCACCTCTTCCAACGCCTGCAAGCCGCGAACGCCGTCGCCCGCCTGGCTGTACATCTGGCCAAGTTCCATGCGCAGCAGGTAATTGCGCGGATAACGCTGGATCAGGTCCTGTACCAGCGGCACGGCGAGCTTGCTCTGGTTTTCGCGCCGGTATAGCGCGCAGAGGAGGATCTCCGCATCGACGCGGTTCAATTTCCCGTTTTTGGCCACGTCCTGCACGGTGCGTATGCCCTTCTCTTTGTCGCCGTGCATGCCGATCATGAAGCCCAGCATCTTGTATCCCCATGGCAGGCTGCCAACGATGTAATCGTGCAGGCCCTGCACAAGGCGCGCATCCACATTTTTGGGCTCGAGTTCGCTGATGCGGTTGTGCAGTTTGCGGGCGGCATTGGCATCCTTCAGGGAATCGTGCCAGGCCTTTTTCACCACCCAGAAATAATTGGACCGTAGGCCGTAGGAGATTCCGGCAGCGTACATGGCGGCGGTGTCGTTGGCGTTCTTGGCGAGGCGCGCTTCGGCCAGGGTCATGCCCTTAGAGATCTCGCTCAGAATTTGCTTCTCGGTCTCCGGCGTGGGATTCAATTTGGGGCGGCGCAGGAAGGAATTGCTGCCCGACACCAGTTCGCTCTCCAGTGAGCCATTGCGAAACATCTCGCGGAAGATCAGCGATTGCGCCAGATGATTGTGCAGGTCGGGCTGACCGGGATTCTGCGCGATCGCCTTTTCGAAGCCGGCGATGGCCTGATCGTAATCCAGGTTATAGAAATGGGCGAAGCCTTCGTCGATCAAGGCCTGTTGACCCGGCAGCGGCGCGGCTAAAAGTGCCAGGAGCAAGGCAAACTTGAGCATCCATTTCTATTATCGCTTTTCTGGAAAGAGGGAGTCCGAGCTTCGCACGGTAGCGCCATTCATGTGAGGCGGGAGAGCGGATTGCCCGCACCGGAAAAGGGGAGTAAAGTGGGGCTCATGGCATTTTGCACGAATTGCGGCGCCGACGTAAAAGGCGCATTTTGTCAACAATGCGGTACGCCGTCGAGCGCTTCCGCCTGGCAGGCCGGAGCGCACCCGATGGCCCCGCCTCCCGCGGCCCCGATGATGGGTGCGCCGGTGGTCGGCATGCCGGTCAAGAAGAAGACCAGCGTG